>JAFXYU010000045.1 GCA_017541565.1 bacterium
ACAGTCTCAGGGAAATTGCTATGGAAATGCAGATAACGCACCGTCCGTTCTTGAAACAAAATTTCAAGAACTTGCATCAAAATGCGGGAATAAATTTACCGTATCTCAATTAAAAGAATTTTTCCAAAAATCAGGTTTTGATTTAGATAAGTTAAAAAATTCCGACCAAGCAGATATCAACAGATTTTTTGAATATTGGACAAAAAGAATTTCCCAATGTGAATCTCTTGATGAATTGCAAACAATTTCTAAAAGAGTAAAGAATGCGAAAGATAACGGAATTGTCGGGCTTCTTTTTAAGGGCAAGTATAAAAAAGAAGAACTTAAAAATCTTTCAAAAGAAGAAATAAAATCAGCAATTGCTGAATTTATAGCTAAAAACAGCGAGCAATACAAAACAGCCGACAAATCAAAAAAGATTGCACTGTTAAAATGTTTTCAAGAACTTCTTGACGGAACTTCTACAGAGGATAAAAAGATATTAAAAGATGCTTTTTTGGAAGTTGCAGCAGAAAATCAACAGGTTTCTGAAGTTTTGGATTCAATGATTTTAAGCATTGCTAAATCTAAGGACGTTCAGGAGTTTATCAGCAAAATTCCTCCGGAAACTTTTGAAGCTCTTGGTTTATCTAAAGAAGAGTTGATATCTTCAATGAAGGTATTGGTAGAAAATTCCGATGAAACCAACATGACGAATATTTTACAGACCGTAAAAACTAAAATTGAGCAATATAATAAGAAATTTGGCGCAGAGTATGAACGAATTGAAGATATAATTAAAAATGCAAAGCAAGAAAAAGGTGCAGAACTTTCAGAAGAAGAAATTGCCAATCTGTTAGGAGAAGATTACAAATTATACAAGGCATTTGAAACGCTGAAAGCATACTCAAGCGGTTTTATTACAGGTTCTCTCAATAATAAAGTTGTAACGGAAGATGTAAAAAAGGCAAGTATTGCAGAAGTTTACACAAAATTAGAAGAATGCGGATACAGCGAAAATGTTTTATATGAAGTAAAACAATATATCAATGCTCATAAAGAAGAATTTAAAAATTCTCCCGAAAGTATAACAGAAATTTTGGATAGCATAACGGAAGGTAAATACAGCAGCATACAACTTCCCGAATCACAAACGGAACAAACATCAAGCGCTGAAAACCCGTCAGGCATCGGTTTTGCACAATCTCAACAACTTCCGGTTGCAACAGAAAGAAAAGAAGAATTAAAAAAAGAGATTGCCGCAACAGCAGAAGCACCTGCGAGATTTACCGTAGAGTCCACAACTGAAAAGTCAAAAATTTTCGGTTTCAATCAAGCACTTGAAACATATGGATTTGCTAAGACTGTAAAAAATATTAAAGACTATGGAAAAATAGGAATTGAATCTGCAGCAATAAAAATAGCAAGAGGATGCAATGATAAAATGCAGGTTTATTATGCTAATTTGAGTAATTCTTATGCTTTAATAGAGGCGGTAGGAAATCGGATTCACGGTTGGAGCGATGAACAACTGAAAAAATTACATCTCTGTTATTCGGAGAAGAAAAAAGAAGAAGCAAAGACTGAAGAAAAAGAGCAAGTATAAAATTAATTACTTGCTCTTTTTTACAAAACTTTACAAACGTGTGAAAGAAGGGCAATTATTAGCAAAGTAAATACTTTATATATATAACGAGGAATACCTATATGAGTTTTATTGGCAGTATTAAATCTTTTATAGATAAAAGTGCCCAAGTTGTTACAAATACATTGGGCATAACAAAGTCTGCCGAAAAATCCGATAAAAAGAAACCGGTAATTGAGGGTAAAGGTAATGCTCCGGTTGATACTGTGAATCTTGGAAATTCAAATCCGCAAAAGGTTAGTAAAACTAATTTAAAAGCATTACAAAAGACAATTGAAATTTCTTGTGACAAGAATGGTATAAACAAAGAAGAACTCTTTACTGCGATTGTTAATATGCTTAATCTCAAAGATATAAAAGAATTTAAAAGACTTCCTGAAGAAAAACAGGCAATGTTTTTAGGTTTTATCGGTGCAACGATTAAGCGAGCAGAGGAACGTGCTGCGCAATCCAATAAGCATGTTGATATCACAAAAATCGTTATTGTCGATATTAAATTAGCAATTGATGCAATAAACAAAAAAGCGTTGGAGGTTTCTGATATTTCCGAATTGGAAACAAATAAAGATTTGAAAAAATCATCAAATAATTTTTTGGAAAATATTAATTCTTTAACTGATGAAGAAATGGATGCTGCAATTGATGAATTGGAATCAAAAATTCAAGCATATTTTGATGCTGAAAGGGCAAAAATAGATAAAATTACCGATTCTAAGTTGAAAGCAAAAGAAATCAAACGATTGCAGGCAAAGGTTGAATATATGCGCAATCAGATTTATAACGAAGTTTTGATGGGCGCGGATAATGAACATGCTGTTGATGCAATATCAATAGTTGAATCAAAAAACTTGCCAAATGCAGCAAAGGACTTGTTTGCCACAAGAAAAAATGCTAATGAACGTCAGAATGCAGCAGATTTGTATAAATTTGAAAAGGTTCAAAATAAAATCGTAAAGAGATATTATGAAAAAGGTGATGAACTTTCGATAGAAAACTTCGGAGATTTTACAACAGAAATTATCAGCCACATGTCTGCAAATGCCGCTGCGGCATACAGAAATGACTATGTTCAGGCAAGAGCAGAGTATGAAAAAACTGGTTATCCTGAATTTATGAAAAAAGAAATGTTTACACAAACAGCGGCATCAATTATTTCAGGTATGGAAAAGAATGAATTTATGACCGCTGAGGAAAAGGCGTATGCAATAAAAGATCTCTATAAGCAAGAGGAACAATTTGGAGATGTAGAATCGGTAAAACAAAAAGTCGGTGATGAAAAGTCAATAAGTATTGATGAAAACAAAAAAGAAGAACAGCAAAAAGATGTTTCAAAAGAACTTCAGGAAAGAGTAGAACGTGAAATTTTCATATCACCTAAGCCGAAAGCAAAAAATGAAGATGTAAAGGCGCAAAAAACTGTTACAAATTCTATTAAATCAGAATCCTTGAAAGAGGATACTGATAATTATTCTAAAGCAGTGTCAAAGACAAAAATAGAGTTTGTTTTATCAAATACCGGTTTTGCTCCTAAAGATGTAGCGGCGGCATTCAAAGTAACCGAAAGTAAAGTTTACAAGGTTATATTCTCAAAAGATAATTTGATTGACAGATACGAGCAGGATGCAATAAACTATATAACACATCAGAAGAAAGTAGATGACCTTCTTGATTTGGCAATGTCACCGAAGGCAATAGAACTTATCCTTAACCATGCGAGAGTTGACAACAGAGAAGAACTTGACGCAAAATTAGAAAAGAAAGCAAGCAGTATACAAAAGCATTTATTCAAAGAAGAGAAGAAGGAAATTAAGGCTAATGCGGCTAATAAGTAATATAATATACGGGATTCTGGCAGTTCAGGAAAAAATCCTAAGACACAGACTCTCGCGTACAATTGTGGTTAAAAATACTTCAAAGAGAAAACGTCATTTTGGTGACGGCGTTCTGCTCGATTTGAACTCGATGGCTGATATTGAAAAGGAAAGAATGGAAGCAGAAATTACAAATCTTTTGAAAACCTATGATTATGAACCGGAGAAAATTTTAAAATATATAGAGAAACAGGGAACAAAGGTTTTTTATACTCCGGAAGCAAAAAAACTCCTTAATCCGATTGGCGAAAATGAAGGTTTTGTTTTTCCTGCAAAAGGTTCTAAGGCATTATATTTAGCACTCGGAATTGAGAAGAAATTTAAACTAAAAACAGACGAAATGTTCGTTTTGTCTAAAGGCGAAATAAATAAATATTATTTCATTTACCATTTCTATAACTGGTATGCCTTTAAACATGGTATTGCCGGCATGGATTCAGAATCTCAGGAACTTTTAAAAAAATTCTTATTTTCGCAGGATGCCGATACAAAAGAACTTCAATTGGCAGATATTTACAAACTGAAAGATGCAATAAAGCAGGATAAAGCGTCAATTGAATTTGTAGTAAAGTTGTGCAGAAATTATGATGGTGCAAAAAATGCGCTTGAAAAACTGCAAGACGGCGGTGCAAATTTGTAAAAAAGATTTAAAAAAGGCGGTTTCGGATTTTCCGAAACCGCCTTTTTAGTTTGTTTATTTTATATCTTCCGTTTTTTCTTCTTCTTTGTTAATCTTAATCGGTTTTGACGGGTCAAAACTTGAATTAAGGTATTCGATTTTGGCTGTTTTCATAGCGCCAGCAGTAAAGTTTTTCAAAACTTCTATTTGTTTTTGTGTTTCAAGGTAAGCCTTGATTTCGTCTTTTACTTTTTCATACGGAGTTGTTCCTGCAGCCATGCGGTCCGTAACTTTTATGATATGGAAACCGTAAGGTGACTGAACGAGTTTTTCCGAAATTGTATCCGGTTTCATAGAAAATGCAGCGTTGGCAAATTCCGGTACCATTGCTTCTTTGGGGAAGAATCCCAGTTCTCCGCCTCTTTCACCGCTTGCTTTATCGTCAGATTTTGATTTTGCAATTTTTTCAAAATTATCAGGATTTGCCTTTACCTCTGCCAAAATTGCTTCTGCTTTTGCTTTTTGAGATGCAATTTGCTTTTCAACTTCTTCGTTAAGTTTTGTAGGATCAATATCCGGATTTTTTTCTTTGAGTTTTCGGATAATTTCTAATGTGTTAGCACCAATCAAAATGTGAGAAGCACGAACTTGCTCTCCGTGAACAAACTGACTTTTGTTTGTATCATAGAATCTCTTTGCATCGCCGTCGGTAACATTGATTTTTTCTATTTGATTAATAAGTTTTTTCATTTTAACTTGAGTTTTTAAATCAGCCATAAATTCGCTATTTGAGACTCCTCTTTGTTTAAGAATATGGTTAAGTTCTTCCTTTGAACCTACTTTGTCAATAACATCTTTGAGTTCGTTTTGTACATCTTCTTCCGATGCTTCAATGCCGCGCTTTGCGATTTCCTGGTCAAGCAGGGCTTTTACGATAAGTTCGTTGACGATTTTTTCTTTGAAAACGTTATACATCGGGTTTTCATCCGATTTTACAAAATTCTTTGCACCTCCGAAGGCTTTGAACATAGAGGAATCAACGGATTTGTCGAATTCCGAATCAAATTCCGCTTGCGTAATAACAGTATCATTGACTTTTATAATGCCTTCAGATTTATGCATAAACGTACAACCCGTAAACAAAAGGGTTGACAATGCCAAACAACTAACTAATTTTTTCATCTCTGCACTCCTTATCTTTATGAACAAATCATACTTCAAAGATGTATAAAAGTTAATTATACGTTAAGTTATATTACAGTTTTGACTAAAATTTATTTTTGTTTGCCGTAACTGTTTGCAACTTCTTTTATGTGATAAAAAAGCCCTGTCAGTGTATCAAATATTTCTTCGAAATCAGAGTATTGAATATTCATAAGCAGAATAGATTTTCCCTCTGTGCATGATTTGGGTGCAATAGTGAATTTTATTTTTCTTAAAAGAGTTTTGTCTAAATCTTGTTTAAGTATATTCCATTCAAACTGTGCAAACGGTGTATACATCCTGATTTCATTTCCTGCTTCGCGAATGATTGTTATACCGCACTCTGTTGCCGCCAGTCTTATGCGAATTAACTTTATAAGGTTTTCGACTTCATCTGGAATGCGTGAAAAACGGTCTTTCCACTCTGAAACAATGTAGTTTAATTCTGTTTCATTTTTAACATCACTTAAACGCTTGTATTCAATCATTTTTTGTTCTTTTGATCCTACCCATTCATCAGGTATAAACGCAGTAATGTTTATATCTACGATTGTTGGTTTGTTTGCTTTAATCGTTTCTCCTTTAAGTTCGTTAACTGTTTCTTCGAGTAGTTGGCAATAGGTATCAAATCCGACATTAATCATGTGTCCGTGCTGTTTTGTGCCTAAAATGTTTCCTACTCCGCGGATTTCCACGTCGCGCATTGCAATTCTGTAACCGCTTCCGAGTGTTGAAAATTCTTTTATGGCTTTTAATCTTTCTGTCGCTTCCTCGGAAAGATCTTTGTTCTTTTTATAGAAACAATAACAATATGCCTGTTTTTCTGAACGTCCGACACGTCCTCTCAGTTGATAAAGTTGTGCAAGTCCGAGTTTGTCCGCTTCGTGGATGATGATTGTGTTCGCATTTGGTATATCGAGTCCGTTTTCAATAATCGTTGTACAAAGAAGAATATCGCTTTCGTGATTATCAAAACCTACAATTACGTCTTCAAGTTGTTTTTCACTCAATTGTCCGTGCCCGACTGCGATTCTTGCATGCGGAATAAGTTTTTGGAGTTTGAGTTTAAATTCTTCAATTGTTTCCACCCTGTTATATAAATAGAAGACCTGTCCGTCACGGTCAAGTTCATTGGTGATTGCGTTCTTAACCGTTTGCTCATTATATTCTCCCACATAGGTTTTGATAGGAAGTCTGTTTTGGGGAGGAGTATTTATAACAGAAATGTCTTTTATTCCTGATAGTGACATATAGAGAGTTCTGGGAATAGGTGTCGCAGACATTGAAATTATGTCAATATTTTCGCGAAATTCTTTTAGTTTTTCTTTATGTCTTACCCCAAATCGATGTTCTTCATCTATTACCAATAAACCTAAGTCCTTAAACATAACTTTATCTTGTAAAAGTGCATGGGTTGCAATTACAACATCGCACTTGCCGGTTGCAAGATTTTTAAGCGTTTCGTTTTTTTCTTTTGATGAACGGAATCTGCAAAGAAGTTCAACATCAATTCCGAAAGGTTTGAATCTTTCGGACACTGTTTGATAATGTTGGAGAGCGAGAACGGTTGTGGGAACGATTACTGCGACTTGTTTTAATGAGGTTACTGCCTTGAACATAGCCCTCAGTGCAACTTCTGTTTTTCCGAAGCCGACATCTCCGCATACAAGTCTGTCCATTGGACTGGGGCTTTCCATGTCATCTTTAATTTGGTTTATTGCTTTCAATTGGTCGGGAGTTTCTATGTATTCAAACGTATCTTCCATTTCCAACTGCAACGGAGAATCCGGCGCAAATTCAATACCTTCCGTCATTTTCCTTCGTGCATATAATCTTAAAAGGTCATAAGCGATTGTTTCAACCGCTTTTTTTACTCTCTGTTTAACACCTTCCCAGTCACTGCCGCCCATCCTTGAGAGTTTTGGCTTAACCTGTCCCGAGCCTCTGTATCTGCACAGCATATTTATTTGTTCTGCAGGAATATGCAATTTATCTTTGTTTGCGTATTCTATAGTGAGATAATCTTTTAATTGTCCGTCAAGTTCCTGTTTTGTCAGCCCTTTGTATATTCCTACACCGTGAATTGAATGTACAACATATTCACCTTCTTGAATATCATTTATGTTTTCAATATATTCCGCTTTTTCTTTATATTTTCGCTTTCTGTTTGCGGGAATTTCTTTTTGCCGTTTGTTGAACAGTTCTCTGTCTGTCAGTAAAAGAATTTTTGCATCAGGAATAAGCGTTCCCTGAGCGGTTATGTTTCTTATGTAATTTATGTCAAATATTCCGAAAGATTCCAAAACTTCGCGCACTCTTTCCGGAAAATCAGTTGCAATGGTTATTTGAAAATCTTTATGTTCTTTTATAAATTCAGATACGCTATCCATATCCGCATCAAAAATTTGAATATTTCTTGAATCAATATCAATAACTTCGTTATTCTCATCCGAGAGAAAGTTGTTCATAAATATTTTTTGAAAGCCG
>JAFXYU010000046.1 GCA_017541565.1 bacterium
CCACTACTTTTATGAACCTGTCGGGGGAAGCGGTACGCGCCGTAGTAGATTATTATAAGATTGATATAAAAGATGTACTAATTGTATACGACGATTTATCTCTGAATCTGGGTAAAATACGATTTAGAGCGGATGGCTCGGACGGAGGGCATAACGGGATAAAATCCGTTATACAACACCTTGGTACAATAAATGTCGCGCGCCTAAAAATCGGTATCGGTCCTCAACCGAGTATTCCGTCAGAAGTTTTTGTTCTCCAAAATTTTTCTCAGGAAGAATTGGAAACTTTAAAAACAACCTTAACCTCGGCAAAAGAAGGCATTGCATGTTACTTTACGGAAGGTATACAGGCAGCACAAAATAAATTTAATTAGGAGTTAATAAAATGAATACGGCAGAACAACTTGAACAGAGTGAAAAATACGAAGAAGCGTACGCAGAATATAAAAAAATACTCGTAAATAAACCGAGTGACGTGGAAATCCTAACCAGACTTGCGCACCTTGCTTCTATTTTAGACAGAAAAGAAGATGTAAAACTCTATTATGCAAAAATATTGGAAGTTGACCCTTCAAATATCCTTGCACACGAACAACTTCTTGACGTTTTTGTTAACGAGGATAAATTCAAATACTATCTGCTCAGAGGCAATCTTCATGCTCTTCAGCAGCAATTGAGTTATGCAAAAAGTGATTATAAAAAAGCAATTACTCACGCAAAAGACCCCAAAGAATCAATCCCCGCACGGTTTTTGTTTGCCGGAATTGCGGAAGGTCAGGGCAAACTAAATGAGGCTATTGATGAATATTTGAGAATTATTGACTATGATGAAAAAAATCCTGCAATATTTATGAAACTTGCCGAACTGTATGAAAAATCCGAAGGTATAATTTCCGCAATCCAAACATTGGAAAGGGCAAAAAAAGATTACGGATACTCTGATTTTGATGAAATGCTAGCAGGGTATTATATCAGAAACTCTCAACCCGACAAAGCGCTCGCCATTACCAAGAACGAACTCACAAAAGCCCGTGCGCTTTTTGATTTGGGAGAAAACGAAAAAGGGTACGAAGTTTTGATGAAAATTAAACCCCAATATGGTAACCAAAAAATATTTCACTCACTTTTGGCACAATATTATTTCCAAAAAGATATGTTTGACGAAGCGTTCGCGGAAATTGACGAGTATGCAAAGATTGAACCAAATTCAGCACTCATATACCAAATGCGCGCTCTGATTTATGAAAAGAAAGACGATTCTTTCAACGAACATTTGAACTGGGGGAAATATAATATCGTAAGAGGGGACAAAGATGTTGCATTGAACGAATATATGACAGCGTACAGATTTAAAAATGACGATATTGATTTGATTGAAACAATCGCTGCACTTTTGGAAGCGGAGGGAGATAAAACAAAAGCAAGCGAATTTTATGAAAGGCTCACCGATATTGACCCCAAAAACTCAAACGCACTCCAAAAATTGGCGGAATTTAGAGAATCAATAGGAGATATCGGAGGTGCAATTGATTATCTGGAGAAATTAAAAACCGTTGACCCGAGAAACGAATATTTAAAAAACAATTATGACAGACTCCAAAACGGCGGCGGAAGCGGCGAAGGAATATTATCCTTCCTGAAAAATATTTTCGGAAATAAGATGAGATAATTTTTATAAACAAAAGGGGGCGGAACAATTTGTTCCGCCCCCTTTTATTTAATATTTTTGATAGGTTTGACAACACTTACCTCTACCCGTGCATAGCGTATGCACTAGACAAGGACTTTTTTAGGGTTTCGACCTTATCGAGTTGTTCCCAAGGAACGATTATATCGGTTCTTCCGACATGACCGTATGCGGCAAGTTTTTGGTAGAATTTACCGCCGTTTTTAGCCGGAAGGTTTCTCAAATCGAAGTTTGAAATAATTGCAGCCGGTCTGAGGTCAAAGTTTTTGCTGACCAAGTCGGAAATTTCGTCATCTGAGATTTTACCTGTTCCGAATGTATCGACAAAAATTGAAACGGGTTCTGCTTTACCGATTGCATAAGCGAGTTCGATTTCGCACTTTTCCGCGAGTCCTGCTGCAACAATGTTTTTAGCGACATATCTTGCGGCATAAGCGGCTGAACGGTCAACCTTCGTCGGGTCTTTACCGGAGAATGCTCCGCCGCCGTGACGGGAATATCCGCCGTAGGTGTCAACGATGATTTTGCGTCCGGTCAATCCTGTATCTCCCTGAGGTCCGCCGACTACAAATCTTC
>JAFXYU010000047.1 GCA_017541565.1 bacterium
ATCATTTTTATTTTCAGGAATGGGATTTGTCAGAATTTTTTCTGTCATAATTTTTTTAAGATTTTCTTGTAATAACTCTTTAGGGGTATCTATTTTGCATTTGGCTTCAAGTTTTTTACGCAATTCTTTTATTTCTTTTGTGCGTTTCAATTGTTCATCGGTGGAATGTTTTTCTCCGTAGAAATCAAACGGAAATATATCAACAAAAAGATAAGGACATTTTTTATGCTGAACCTTTATAAAATACACACTTGGATTTTTTGCGGCTCTAAAATATTCAGCATAAATATCTGGATTTCTGGAACTTTTTTGAAATGCTTCAATAACTTTTTCATAATCTTCTCTCAACATTCCTGTATCAATATCGTCATCCCACGGTATAAAACCTTTGTGGCGGACGGCACCTAACTGTGTTCCGCCGTCAAGCCAGTATTTTAGACCATTCTGCTTGCAAACATAATCCAATTCTTTCAACAATGCCAGATTTGCAAGTTGAATATCCCTTAATTGTCCCGTTGCTGAAGGAAGTGTTCTTATATCAATGTTATTCTCTTTGTAATAATAATATGAACATCTTTTTTTCTTTTTTGCAAATTCTCTTCTCTGAACTTTAATTTTGATGCCGAACAAAGTAATAATTTTATGTGTTTTCCCGTATCCTTTTACAGAAAATATTTTTTCAGCAAAATCCTGCAAATATGTACAATAAAAAGCTTTGTAGAATTTTGGCCTGAACAGAAACAGCGGGCGGTATTTGAAATATGCAATAAGAGACGCTTTTTGATTATCAGCAGTCCAGTGTTTGAGTTCTTCTTTACCCAGTTTCCACGGTGTCATTTGAAGATATTTGAAATACAAATCCCTGTGAACACTAAATGATGCCCAGTGCCAGGGTTTTTTCTTCGCTACAAAATGGATTGCATAAGGTGTTTTGGTATAAGAGGAACGGTTTGTAAAGTTGCTGGACTGAACATTCCACTTTTCATCCAAAATGAATATTTGTCCCTTTAAAACTTCGTTAATTATTTCCTGATCACCGGTTTTGATTGTATTAATATGTTCTCTTGTCCAGTCCAGAAATTTCTGTTCAAGATTTTGTTCTTTCATCTTATCAATATCAAAAACAAGCATACCTGCATTAACATAGGTCGGATTTTTTCTGACTTTTCTCCTGTCAATATCAAGAACACCGGCAACAGCCGCATTATCAATATTTCCGTAGAAAATTTCTTTCAGACTTTTATTAACAACAAAATCGCAGTCAAAATAAATTACACGGTGAAGGTTTGGTAAAAGGCTCGGAAGTTTAAGTCGATAGTATGTTGCAAGTGTAACATAATCGTGAGTTTTAACCTTTTTATAATCTTCAAAAAGTTCCTCATTAATTTGTACAAAATTTATATCACACTCTTTTATACTCTTTAATCCATTAATCTGAGACTTGTGTTCATCACTTATTCCGCCATCCAGAATATAAAAAGCAATCTCATCCGAAGCATCAGCATTTGCTAAAATAGAAGTTATAACCACACCTGCGTATTTTGCATAGTTATCGTCACATGCCAAGCATACATTGATTTTGTCGTCCAAATCCAAGCCCTTTTCTTAAATATATCCTTACAAAATCGTATCATGAACATACGATTCGTGATATTGAATGTTAATAAATATGAATAAAAGTTTCTGCTAATTTTTACCGCGCAAAATATCAAATATGTTTCTGTGCTTGTTGTCTGTTTCTTCAGCGGGTTTTAGCCCTAAAATTGATTCCAAATCAGCCTTCAAAGTCATCAAATCATCATATTTTTTAAGCATTCCGTCCATGCAAATTGATACATCGCCTGTTTCTTCCGAAACGACCAGACAAGCGGCATCAGAAACTTCGGACATGCCTATGGCCGCGCGGTGGCGTGTTCCGTACTTCCAACTCAACTTCGGATCTTCCGTAAGCGGAAGCAGAACTCCTGCGGAATGAATTTTGTTGTTATCAATTATCATTGCCCCATCGTGGAGCGGTGTGTTCGGGTGAAAAATGGTCAAAATCAATTCTGTTGATATTTTGGCATCAATTTTTGTTCCGACATCAGAATAAAGTCCCGTATTTATTCCTTTATGGAAAACTATCAAAGCGCCTGTTTTTGTTTTTGTCAGATATTTAACCGCTTCAATAATTTCTTTTATGACATCGATATCATCTTCCCTTTTTTGAGCAAAACTTTCAGAGGAGAAAAAAGTTTTTCTGATAAATCCCGGTTGTCCAAGATACCCGAGAAATCTTCTCAACTCAGGTTGGAAAATGACGATAAGACTTAATGAGATTAATGCGACTAATGATCGCAAAAATACACCGAGAATCCTGAGATTGATAAGGATAAGAATTTCGCTGAACAGCCATGCCATAAGCAGCATAAATAAACCCTTAATGAGTTTTTCTGCCTGAGTATTTCGGATGAATTTTTTGTATAAAATAAACAAAATACCCGTAATTATCAATATTTCAAAGAAATTCACCCAGCCAAACGAACCCTGCAGAGGGGAAATTAAACTCTGAAAAATTGAAATCAAGTCATCTGTCATTTATTCAACCTACTCGGGATGCTGTCTTTGGAAATTAAATCTTCTAAACTTTCTCTACTTACTATAATATCAGATTGTGAATTATTTACAAGTACCATGGAAGGTTTTTCTACTCTGTTATAGTTTGATGCCATTGAATAATTGTATGCACCGGTATTATACACGCAAATAGTGTCATCGGCTTTTATTTGCGGAAGTTCAATTTCTTCTATCAAAATGTCACCGCTTTCGCAATATCTTCCGGCAAGTGTAATCTTTTCGGTTTCTCTGCCATCCGTATTATCGGCAATTTCGGCAAAATATTTTGCCTGATACATGCTCGGGCGGGGATTATCTGCCATTCCGCCGTCAACAGCAACATATTTTCTGCCGTTAGGTACAACCTTTGAACTTCCTGCGGTGTAAAGAGTTATACCGGATGTGGAGATTATGCTTCTTCCCGGCTCCAAATCTATTGTAGGGAGATTTGATGTGTATTTTTTCATTGTTTTTGCGACAGCATCGGCAAGCGCATGAACATCCGGAGGATTATCTCCATCGGTGTATTTTACACCCAGACCGCCGCCGATATTTATTTCGTCAAGCGAAAGCGAATGTACTTCATTAATTCTCATAATCTCTTTTATCAAAATTTCGACTTCGTCGGTGTAAGATTGAAGTTCGAAAATCTGCGAACCTATATGTGCGTGGATGCCTCTTATGACAAGATTCTTATATTCATTCTTTATAAGCGTGATGATTTCATCTGTTTGAGTCAAATCAAAGCCGAACTTGGAGTCAATCTGCCCTGTTTGTATATAGTCATGTGTGTGACACTCAATTCCCGGGGTAATTCGGATTAAAATATCCGCTTTAACTCCTTTTTCTTCCGCGATTTTATTTAACAATTCGGCTTCATAAAAATTGTCAACGGAATATCTTCCTACGCCCAATCTCAATGCGAGTTCAATTTCCCTCGGAGTTTTATTATTACCGTTAAACAGGACTTTTTCCATTTTTACTCCGGCTTTATAAACCGTATAAATTTCACCTGCCGAAATAGTATCAAATCCAAAACCTTCTTCATCAAGTATTTTTGTAACGGCAGATGTACATAATGCTTTTGATGCGTACATCATTCTGACATTTTTGTAATCCTTAAATGCTTCTTTGTACTCTCTTGCGATTCCTCTGAGTGTTGCTTCGTCAATCACATACAAAGGAGTTCCGTATTTTTTTGCAAGTTCAACGGCACTAATTCCGCCAATATAGAGTTCTCCGTCTTTTCTTTCTGCCGTAATCGGTTTTATATATTGATTTATACTCATTTAATTCCCTCTTTTTCTCTATCATACCCTAAAAAGAGCAAAATAAAAGCACCTTATAGATAAGATGCTAAGTACGTTTTTGAGAGAGAAAGAGAGGG
>JAFXYU010000007.1 GCA_017541565.1 bacterium
GTACAATTCACGGACTGGCACTCAGAATATTGAAAGAAAATTCCAATTTTGAACGGCTTAATCTTTCTGCTGATTTTGAAATCTGTGACGATACGCAGAGAATGAGGATTATAAAAAATATTGCGGAAAAGAATACAAAAACAGATGTTGAGGATTTTGAGCGCGCGATTTCGGTTTTGAAATTGCAGGAAGGTAATATCGAAACACCTTCGGGTGATAAAAAAATAGAAAAGTTTAAAAAGTTTTATAATCAATATCAGGCACAATTAAAAGAAGCGAATATGATAGATTATGATGATATTTTGATTATGTCGGTCAAACTTCTTGAAAATAATCCCGATATTTTGGAATATTATCAAAATGCATGTGAGTATATTATTGAAGATGAGGCGCAAGATTCATCCGGAGTTCAGCAAAGATTAATCGGATTATTAAGCGGCAAGCATAAAAACCTTATAAGATGCGGAGATATCAATCAGGCGATTACGACAACTTTTTCCAATGCTGATGTGGAAGGGTTCAGAAACTTTATCCAAAATGCCGATAAAACGGTCGAAATGAATCGCTCCCAAAGATGTACCCAGGATGTCATGACTCTTGCGAATAAACTTGTTGATTGGGGCGGCGGGTTTTTGCCAAAGGCTTTTTATAAAAGTTATATGAAGGGAGTTGAAGGTAAAAATCCGGTTCAAAACAATGCTGTTTTTTCAAATGTTTTTGAAAACCAATTTGCCGAAAAGAATTTTATTTTGAAAGAAATAAAAAATATTCTTACCAAAAATAAAGATGCAACAATCGGAATCCTCGTCAGGAGTAATTTTCAAGTTGCGTCTTGGACTTCTTTTATAAATGATTCCGGCTTAAAAACTATTACCAGAAGTGAATCTTTGGGGCAAAAAGGAGTGTTTAATACGATTTTTTCAATTCTAAAATTTATCCAAAATCCTTTTGACAACGAAGTTTTGGCTTCAACGTACGAAGTTTTGGCGGAACACGGGTTTTATAAATCAAGACTTCAGACAGAAATCAGAAATTCAAAAACACCTTTTATTAAAAAAGACGGTGACGATATTGAATCGCAGGATTTGGCGCAATTTCTGTGGGATATGCAATATTGGCTCAATTCTTCCACTCTTCCTCCGGAAGAATTGGTTATAAGAATAGGGCTTTTTTATTATACGAGCGATATTGAGAAATCCAATGTTTACCTGATTGCAATTCTTGTTAAGCGATTGAGTACAAACGCAAAATTTGATTTGACAATTCAAAGATTGGAGGAACTTGCTAAAAAGCCTTCTTTGAGCGGGTTTAAGTTTTTCTCCGAGGAAGAAGATACGGAAGCGGTTAAGGGAAAAGTCCAGATTATGACACTCCATAAATCCAAAGGGGATGAGTTTGATTACGTTTTTCTTCCGGAACTTGCGGAAAAATCTCTTTCTATTGATGTTGAAAAATCTTCTCTCAAAGCATCAACAAACTTTATGGAAGAGGTTCGCGCATTCAATCCGAATTATAAAAAGAAATCACTCCTTGAACTCAAACAATTTAATTGCGAAGAAAGTTTAAGACTTCTATATGTGGCAATCACAAGGGCTAAAAAGAAACTGTATGTTACTTGCTCCGCAAAAGTAAAATACTTTGGCAAAGATACAGACCAAGACCCGAGTATCGCATTTGAGATTATGGGGTAAAAACTGACGTAAGTTTTTTATTTAACGAATTTTAACTGACTAATAAACAATTTAAAACCAAAATATTAGAAGGACAGATTCTGTATGACTTCTCCAGTTAACAGGTCGAGATTCAACCCGACAA
>JAFXYU010000048.1 GCA_017541565.1 bacterium
ATATAAAAACCAAGTTTTTGGAGTGCTAATATAATATTTTGAGATATTACTTCCGACAATATACTGCTTATATTGTTGGTCAAATTTTGTCATAGAATCATATACTCGATTTTGCACCATTTCTTTTGTTTGTTTGGGTTTTCCCTTACCGACTTCATAGGGTTTGATGCCATTTTTTATGTCTACATATTGTGCTAAATTACAATTATTAAATATTTTTTTAATAATAGAAATTTTTTCTTGATTATAAAAAACATTGAACCCGTTTTCATAATTCTCTTTCCAATAATCTTGCGATATATTGCTATATTCAATATTGTTATTTTGTTCTAGTTTATCAATATAAGATATTCTTACTTTATTATCTTTATTATGGGTTTTAGAACATACAAAAATACAAGTTTCAGCCGTTACATCTTCAAATACCTGATACCTGTATAATATAACCTGTTCTAGTTTTGTATCTGAAATTATTAAATTTCTTAATTTGGAGAAATAATGCATATTTAACCAAGTAGAAGGAACAATAAATGATAATTTACCACCTTCTTTGAGCAGTTTTAATGCTCTTTCTATAAAAACAACATATGTGTCTATTTGATATTCAACAGAATTATAGTTTTTATAAATATAGTTTTTCGATTGTTCGTCTAATTCAGCACCATACGGAGGATTTCCTATAATAATATCAAAACCGCCATTTGACATTATGTCTTTATATTCTTCATTCCAATTAAATGCTTTATCTCCTGCAACATTTGAGTCATCAATTAGCGAATTTCCACATTTAATGTTTTTATCAAGGTTTTGTAAAGGTTGGTCTTTATGTGCTGTTTTTAGCCAAAGAGCAAGTTTTGTTATTTCGGTTGATTCAGAATTTAAATCAACACCATAAAGGTTATTCAGCAAAATAGACCTGTTTGTGTCAGCAATATTGGAGTGTTCAAACAAGTTTAATGTTTCAGATATTCTTGCAGCATTTATTCTTTCTTCGGTGCGAATTTTATACTGTTGTTGCAAAAAAGTGTGCGCTTGATTCAGGAATGCACCGCTACCGCATGCTGGGTCAAGAATTTTTATTGTTTCCAATTTATCCGGATTTTCCTCTAAATATTTGCCAATAGTTTGTTCGACAATGTAACGCGTTATGTATTCAGGTGTGTAAAAAATACCATCCTTTTTACGTTTTGATTTTTTATTATCCTGTTCAATTTTATCAATTTTTGCCTTTATTTGCTCAATATCATTCAAAGATTGCTCAAATATGTGTCCCAATATATTGACATTCAAATCACTTTCAAAATCATATTCAGAAAGTTTTACAACATCTGCCCAAGCCATATCTTTTATAACTAAATTATCCAAAATTTCGTCTTTAGCAAATAGTCCGCCGTTGTATCTGTTAATGGGTGGGTTTACACTGCTATTACCTTCATCAATAGAATGAAACAGGTCTCTGTATAATTGCCACACTTTTTCATCAGAATTTGAAGGTATACGTTCTCTAAGATTATAATAATCTCGTATTGTATATGGTGGTAGTAAACCAATTGATGAATCTTCGCAAAACATTACAAAAACCAGTCTATCCAGTAATTTTTGAGTTTTTTCCAAAATACATTTCTTATCAATTTCGGGATTATTTGCACAAATGTGTTCAAACAAAGATTCTCTCAAATTTCTGAAATCTTTGTAAAAATCTTTTGTTATTTCTTCTTCATTCTTACTGGTATCTTTTACAAGATTGTCAAGTAAAGAATTTCTATTTTTATCCAGTAAATTTAGTTTGCATAAGCAAAAATAAAAACGCTTAAATTCATTCTCATCATCAAGATTTAAAACTTCAAAGGTTTCATAATACCCCTGCCCGCGCTCTTTGTTATAAAGTCTAATCTCTTTAAAATTTGATACTATAATCCAATCACAACGGTCAAATTTAGAAGAATAACTAAATGCTTGACTAACCGGAGAATCATAATCTTTACGGCTTGATTGTTTTTTATCTAATGGTGTATTTGCATCTTTTAGTTCAATAACTGCACGGACTATGTCATTGTTATGTTCTTTTGTAAAGTACCCTAATGCGCCGTCGGCTTTTGTTCCGTCTATTTCAGTTTTTGCTTCGTTTACTAAAAACCATTCATTCGGATTATCTTGCATTTCAGAATAACCGAGAATATTATTAAAAAATCTTGTTAAAAAAGAAGCCTGAACTTTTGTCTCATTGGTTTTATCATAATTGCCATTTTTAATAGATTCTTGCCATAAAGAAATAGTATGTTGTGCCTTTGCATAATCGTAATTTGCAGGATAATCAAAGTTATTTAGATGTATTTGTAATAAGCGCTTATTAAATAACAAAACCATACTCCTTCATTACCAGACTAACATAAAAAAAATTATATAAAAATAAAAAATTTAGTTTTAATCCTGTTTATCCTATAATTAATAAGGTGAGAATATAGAGAGGATAAACATGTTAAAAGATTTTTTCTTAAAAGAAGTTGAACATTCAATACTGGAAGGAATAAAGGCTAATAAAATCGGTCAAATGAGTGAATATACTCCTGGAAGTTTGCTTATTGAAAAGCCAAAGAATACCGATTTCGGTGATTTTGCAGTAAATATATCCTCACTTGCACGTTCCGCCAAAATAGCACCACCGATGATTGCACAAGCAATTGTTGAAAATCTTAGCCCAAACGGAAAATACACGGTTAATGTCGTGGGCGGATTTATAAACTTTAAAATTAGCGACTCACTGCTTGCGGAAGCAATAGAAGAAATCTTAAACAAAAAGGAAAACTACGGACGAGGAGAAAATGTTAATAAAGAAAAAATCCTTCTCGAATATGTTTCCGCTAACCCGACAGGACCTTTCCACATCGGACACGGACGCTGGGCAGCAATGGGAAGTGCCTTAGCCAATCTTCTCAATTTTTACGGACACGAAGTTTATCAGGAATTTTATATTAATGATGCGGGAAGTCAAAT
>JAFXYU010000008.1 GCA_017541565.1 bacterium
AAAAGCAGAAGCAAAATCAAAAGCATTAGTAAAAGAAGCAAATAAACTTGCTCCAAGAGAGGTTGTAAACATTCCTCGTTCCTATTCATATCAAGGCGAACAGGGATATAGAACAGTTTACAAAAGTCCCCAAGCTGCCAAAGAACAATGGAGACAACGTGCTAAAAATACAATTAGTACAGCATTAAAAGACCAACCGACAATAGTTGAATCCCCAAAAGGTGGTTATAGTGTTGTGCCTCATAAAATTGCAACGATTAATAAATTAAAAATAATTAGTCCGTATCGGATTCAAGACGATGATTAATTGTGTCTGAATGATACGAAATACTGAAAAAGACTTTATTTTGTTTCACTTCCATTCGATGAATGTGACTGTAACAAAGTAAAGGAGGTCATTATGACAGAAAAAATTACATTAGAGCAAGCAGTAAAATCAAAGGACAACTTCACGAAATTTATTGAAGAGAATAGTGAAGAATGTATCAAATCAGCACTCAAAGGTTGTCCGCAACGTAGTTTACACATTGTAATTCCGCAGATGACACCAACTGCTGACGGATTATTAAATGGTGTCGCAGCATTTAAAGACGGACAAAAGTGCTATGTATTTTGGTTTATTTTGAATGAAAAAGAGGAAATAATCCAAATGGCAGAAACATTAAATACAAGATTTTCTAAAATCTGCGGAATTTACATTTTTAAACCCTGTTTAACCGATAATAAAACCGAGTTTAAATGCCTTTTAAAACCCGAAGTTTCAAAACGCCCTCCGGCAAATCCGAATACAAAATCCAAACAATTACAATATCAGCTGTGGGAATTATACCGAGAAGTTTGTGATGGAAGCGAATATCCCGATATGCAAATCGCTGAAGCACACCCAAGACATTACGAATATGTAAGCATTCAAGTTTCGGGGTTACAAATGATTCAAACAATAAATACGCAAAACGGATATGTCGCATCAGAATTAAGTATGCGTAGCAGAGAAAAATTTGAAAAACTAAAAGAACACAAAGATGAAATTGAAAAAGAAGTAGGCGAACTGATATGGGATGACAATGAGAAAAAGGATACTGTAAAAATCAGAAAAACATTCCCAATTGATGTATATGCCACTAAAAATCACAAAAAAGCAGTTACAAAGTTAATTGAAATCGGTGCGGAACTCAAAAACATCGCACATAAATATTTAGACAACTAGGTAATAGACAGGCAGGTAATAAAAAGGATAGGATAATAAAATGAAGATAATTGTAAAAAACAGACGGAATCACAACGAAAGACTTGAATTGACATTAGATGAATTCAAAGCTAAATTCCGGAATGAACTTACAACAGCAATCAATTCTTATACGCATCAGCAGGAGCAAAAGGATATGTTAAAGCCTCCGTTTATGCATCAGAATACCGATTACAAGCAAGATTTTTATCAGGACTTGCGGTGGAACTTCAACAATTATGCACCGACAAATTATTACATAGAAAAACAAATATAATAGCGAATAAAGGGTTTGAGTTAGTCTCAAACCCTT
>JAFXYU010000049.1 GCA_017541565.1 bacterium
ATACCATGTATAATAATGAAAAAGGAGGTTTATATGTTAGACTTGTACATTCTTGAAACTTGTCCGTATTGCAAAAAGGTTATGAATTTTATGGACGAAAACAATATTGAATATAATAAAATTGATACTGCAGAAAAGCAATATGAAGATGCTCTTATTCAAATCGGAGGGAAACGCCAAGTACCGTTTTTGGTGGACAAAGACAGAAATATACAGATGTACGAATCCGATGACATAATCGAATATGTTAAGACAATAATATAAAAATCTTGTATTGTAATCTTTTGGTGATAGTATCGTATAATAAGAAATCTAAATTAGGGAATATTATTATGAAGATTACGAATATAGATAGCAACTGCCCCTCCGGCAAGGGGTACTTACATAAATCCGTATACAAATACATAAATACATCATCTGCTAATGCAAAAAAAGAACTTAGGGCTATAGAATCCAAAGTTCCGAAACAGCAATTTCAAGCGGCAATAAATCAAATTGATACTATGAGAAAAACTACAATTGCAAATTTGGAAGCATTTATAAAAAAATGCCATCCGAAAACATTTTTTGTTATTGAGCAACATCTCGGGTACAATGCGAGCATGAACCTGAATAACAAAAATTTAAAACTAAACTACAGTATTCCTGCAACCACACTTCTCAGGATGAGCGGAGTATGTGCCGATTCGGAAATCATATCTCCCACACGCAGCCGCAGAATGGAACTCTTTAATGATTATGATGTCCGTTTGGGAGACCTCGACCTTAAACAAATTAAAAAATTCAGTGACGAACTCATTAAAGTTGACCACGCTTGCGCAGACAATGCAATTTTAAAAAGTTATGAAAACCAGTCCGCAAATGAAGAAAAATCTTTTCTGGGACGATTTTCACATAAAAAACATCACAAAAAAATCGAAAACTTTGCAAGAGAAATAGGTGCATAATTAATCTTTTTGATGTATCATTAAACCTATGAGAAAGCATGTTATAGCGTACGTCCATACGCACTGGGACAGGGAATGGTACAGAGAGTTTGAAATATTCAGAATGCGCCTTTTAAGGGTGTTTGATAATGTACTGGATATGCTTTCAAAAAATAAAATTCCGTCATTTTATTTTGACGGACAGGTGAGTGCTTTAGAAGATTACCTCGAAATGCGTCCCGAAAAAAGGGAACTTGTTGAAAACCTTATTAAGCATAAAAAACTTTTTATCGGTCCTTTCTATTGTCTTGTTGACGAATTTTTAACGGACAAAACCTGTTTCTCAAAAAACCTTGAAATTGGGATAAAAACCGCACAAAAATACGGATGTGAAGATTTTATCGGATATCTTCCGGATACTTTCGGACACAGTCAAAACGTTGTTGAAATTCTGAGAGATTTTGGAATTGATAAATGTATCGTATGGCGCGGATGCGGCGATTTCCCCGCAGAATTCAAATGGTGCGGAATGGATACGGTTAATCTTGTAAGAGGATATTTCCACGACGTATTTTCTATGAACGGCACTCCCGAACAAAAGGCTTTTGCGCTCAAAAAAGATTTAGATTTAATCTCGGAAAAATCTCCGCAATATATTCTGCTCCCAATCGGCGCAGATCATCTGGGAACAGAAAATGACCTTGCGGAACAAATCGAATCCATGAACGCTATTCTGAAGGATGATTACTATTTTACTCTGTCTTCCCCGTTTGATTACTTTAAACGAGTAGAAGGAACTTTTAATAAATTTCATTGGGATAACGAACTCAGGGACAATTCAAGAACATTCACTCTTCAGGGGTGTTATTCTTCACGCCTTGATTTAAAAAGAGAAAACGTAGAATGTACATACCTTTTGGATTTGGCATCAAGATTTGTAAAAGAAGAAAGAGAAAATAAATACAATTCATTACTTGAATACGCATACAAAATGCTTCTCCAAAATCAAGCACACGACAGCATTTGCGGATGCTCTACGGATGATACGCACAGAGAAAATCTAATCAGGTACAAAAAGATTAAACAAATTGCAAACGGAATTATTGATGAACTCAAGTTCAAAAATAATTTTAACGAAAAACGCGTTCTGAATCTTTCTGACAGATATTTCTCCGGTATTGTTGAATTTGAATCTACGGAAAACCTTACGGGGTATGACAAAATTTCTTCAAGAAAAGGATTTGACCCGTATCTGCTTGCTGATACGCAAAGAATACCGATAACAGAAGATTATACAAATATTTATACATACCTTGCTGAAGTTGAGGATATTGAGCCGAACGAGATGGACGTAATTATGCCTTCTCTTACTGAGTCGGATTTAAAATTATCGGACACAAGTATAGAAAACTCTAACATCAGCCTAAAAATTCACGACTCAAAAATTTTCATTAACGGTATTGAAATGACGCTTGTTGACTTTGCCGATTTAGGCGACAGTTACAACAATGCGCCCGACAAAAATGATTCCGGCAAAGAGTTTCGAGTTTTACGCTCTAAAGCAATCCTAAAAACATCTGCCAGAGTCGGATTAAAAATTGATTTTGAAGGAGATTGGGACGTAATTTCTTTGACAGTTACTCTTGATAAAAAGTCCCGCCATTTAAAATTCCGCTTTGATTGGGAAAACTCCAAGAAAAACCACATTCTGAATGTCGGATTTATTATGGAAAGACCTATAAGAGAAGTCTATTCCGAAGATATGAATACACTCATTAAGCGCAATTTTGACCCCGACTATAATATAAGAGAAAACCTTCCTACCGAGCGGGGAATTGAGGCAAGAACTAACACTGCACCTATGCAGAGAGGGTTACTGATTGATGAGGAAGGAAACAATTTGGGTATTGTAACAAAAGGGCTGACACAATATGAAGTGTTCAAAAACAGGCTCTACATACCGATACTTCGTTCAACAGGTCAAATTTCAAACCCGAATAATCCTGCAAGAACCACTCCCGCCGGTCCTCCGCTGGAAGTCAGCGACCTTCAGATGATAGGAAAATGCAAAGCTGAATTTTATGTATTTTTCGGAAACGAAAATGCGTTTGAAGATACAATAAGACAAGTGTATAACTATGTTATAGTTTAACTTTTTAAAGCTTTGTTAATTTTTGTAAAATATTAAATTTACACCCTAAAGATTTTAAAAATTATGCCGATATAAATAATGGATACAAGGTTTATGTCGGAAGAAATTCAATGACAAATCCAATAACAAATAATAAATTTTCTTTATCAGGATTGAATGAATACCTTAAACAACAAGGTATTAAACAGCCTGAAAACTATAATATCGGAGAGTTATTTACTCAATGCGATAAATTTGACGAAAAAAATAATGAAGTCGAAAATGGAGATGGTTTTTTAAATAAAAAAGAATTAGAGCAGTTTCTTGATTTAGTCAAAAGCAACTGTACAGATTTATATGAAAATATTAAAGCTTACGGAAGGCGTTTTTTCTTAATAATGGATGAAGATGACCGAAAAGATTTATATGCGTGGAAGACAGAAAACAGTTCCGTATGCAGAAATGATGCTCTTTATGTTGCTCCGCTTCCTGAAACAAAAGCATTAAACACAAATATCGTTAAAAATATCCATTTTAAATATGACGAAAAAACCGAAAAAGCTTTGGAATATTATATTTGTAATGAAGCTGAAACACACGACGGCAAAGGAAAAATTACATATTTTAAAAGGATTCCCGAGATTCGCTCCATGCCGGAAAATGAACGCAGTGAAAGAGATAAACGTCTGTTAGAAGAATATGATAATATGATTAAAATGATAAAAGCGGCTGCATACGATTATGACGTTGACCCAAGATATATTGTTGCGATTATTCAGCGTGAAACAGGTTTTCAGGGAACAAATTATGATGCTGACGGCAAAAAGAGAAAGAACGTATCCGAAAGAGAAAAAGCAGGATGCGGATATATGCAGCTGGATGACATCACTGAAGTCGAAATTTTAGAAGGCTTTAGAAATCTTAAAACCGGGAAAGACTCGTACACGACAAACGGAGTAAAAACTGCAAGATTTGGCAATGAGCTGGCAGAGTTATTGGAAAGCAGAAACTTCAAAACAGATTGTAAAGCAAGCGAAAAACCTGCTTTATTCAGAAAAATCAGAGATTATATAAAAACAAATAACGATCCTGAATTCAATATCAGATTGGGTACATTATTTTTAAGAGTACACCTTAAAAACACCAAGGGAGACTTTAAAAAAGCCGCATTAAGATATAATGGGGGTGGCGACTCAGGTTATGGAGTCACAGCTGACTATCTTGAAAAAATATTGGAATGCGAGAGTAAAATAAGCTAAATATTTGCTAATATTTCACTTACAACGGGCTTTTCTTATCACGAACTCTGTGTTGCTTATCTATAATACCGGATTTTTCTTCAATAAGATTTTTCTGTTTCTCACTTGGGTTTTCTTTTCCTGCCCAAGGGTCAACTAACATAGCATAAACCCGTTTTGGCGAAATCGGTTCATTCAAAACTCCTGAATATCGCTTACAATTTTTAACATGTGTAATCATATAATCAAGCTGCTCAAAACGTGAAAGTTTTGTGAAATCCTGAATATTTGTTAACGGTTTTAATTTAAGCCCTTTTACATCTAAAACTTTATGTTTTATTTGCTGGTTTATATCATTAAGACTAATCTGTGCAAACTGAAAAAGACCGTAATACTTTTTGTCAGGTGAAACTGATTTTGTGCTGAATCTTGACTCTTGTGCAAATATACCGCACATCTCATCTACAATTTGGTCTTCTTTTGTCGGATATTTCTCCGGATTATAAGGATGGTTTGTTTCTGTTATATTTAATTCTCTTGCAACATCATATAATTTTTCGATAAACTGATTAAATTCTTTTTTATCTTTGATACAAAAAGTTTCCGCCCAAGAATTTGAAATTTTTTGAACAGCCTTATTATACTGCTGTTGTCTTTTTGCAATTTCTGCTTTTTCTGCTTTTATATATTCATCTACCCGTTTTAAAGCCGCATCGTTTAACTTCATTTCCTTTGCTTTTTCGACAAAATCATCAACCGGATTTTCCCAAGAAAAAAGTTTTAAAGAGAGATTCTTTTCAGGTACAAATGGGAGTATACCTTCATATAACTCACCTTTTGCATCATAAGTTTTTCCGTCAAACTGGAAAATACTTTTACTTTTATCCATCGAATTTTTTGCTTCGTAAAAAAGATTTATTTCTTTTCCTTCCAGCGTACTTCCGCCGTTAATATTGGCTTTTTCTGCAATAGCACGGTAAATTCCCGTGAAATCATCAATATTGATTTTTTGCGAAAAATCATTAGGCATAATAATCCATCCTTTAACTTACACTATTATTAACGGTAAATTAAGGGAAAAACTTTAATTTTTGGGATGAATTTTTACAAATTGTAATATTTGTCTACGACTGCAGTGCTTTTTCAATCTCGCCTTTGATTTCTTCCATCACGCCATTCCAGTCACCTATAGATTTCTGACGGAACAGGCGGACATTATCGTACCAGTCGCATTTTGATAAATCTGTATGCCATCTCCAATTAACTTCATAAGGTAAAATTACCCAAGTCGGAATCCCCATAGCACCCGCAAGATGCGCAAGTGATGTATCATTACAAATTAAAAGTTCAAGGTTATTCAATGCAGCGGCAGTCTGAGTAAAGTCAACCAAATCTTTACCAACATCAACAACTCCTTCCAATTTTGACGTTTCTTCCGAACCTTCAAAAGTTTGGAAAGAGTAGAATTGAGTATTTTCAATCTGAGTAAGCGGAACAAATTTTTCTGCCGGAATTACTCTATCCGAATCATAATAAGTATTTCCCTGCCACTTTATACCAATTTTGATTTTGTCGGTATTAAAATATTTTTCTTTCGCTTCTTCCGTTTGCTTTGAACCTATTCCCAAATATCCGTCAGAAAGTACAAAAATATCTTTTTCGCTAAGTCCTAAAGCGTTTGGTATACTCAACAAAGGTATATGATAATCAAACTCTATCATATTTTCCGGAACAAAAGTATCAATAATTTCATCAATACCAAGTTGTCTGTTTTCCCTAAACAATTGGGAAAGAGGCTTTTGACATATAAAAATAAGTTTTTTACATTTCTTCTTTGCCAGAGGCAAAAATCTGCTGAACATTATTACATCGCCAAAACCTGCTTCATAATACACAAGAAGCGTTTTATCCTTAATATTTTCTCCCTTCCAAAGATTATCTTCTCTAACCTTGTTCGGATATGTTTTCTTCTCAATCCCGAGAGCCGCCGTCCTTGCAATACGCTTTTCAAAATATTTAAGACCGTGCTTATAATCCTTCATCCGCATAAGCGCAATCCCCAGAAAATATTCGGTTTCATCATCATTCGGCTTAATTTTATTACATATTTTAAGAGCCGATACGGCATTATTGACTTCCGCCTCTACGCTATAAAGGTGAGCAAGATTAAACCAGCCTTGATACGATGAAGGATCTATTTTTAGGGCTCTTTCATAATACATTATCGCTTTTTTATTTTGTTTCAAATTTTTGTATGCTAACCCCAAATTAAAAAGCATTGAGAAATTTTCGGGAAAAAGTTTCATAACATAATCTTCTTTTCCCGCAATCTTTTCGTAATCCCCTTTTCTTATGTACGCCTGAAAAAGTGTTTCAAAAAAATAACTCTCCGGTGAAATAGAAATAGCCTTTTCAACATACTCAATTGCAGAATCAATATCACCCTGCTGAAGTTTTAAAACACCGAGAAGATTGTATACTTCCGCATTTTTGTCATCCATCCTCAGGGCTTCTTCATAAGCATTCATAGCATCATCAAGTTTTCCGTTTTGGTGGAATGAAAATCCGATATTAATAATATCACTAACTTCCGGCATAAACCCTCTTTTTATATATTAAAACTCTTTCTTGAACCTTCCTCGTGGTACAAACCGCCGCCGCAAATAGTTTCAACAACCTTTAAAACAAATTCCCTTGATGCATCCGCGCTGTTTAAGAAAAATTCTCTGTTAGCAAGGTGTCTGATTTTGAAAATAGAATTTTGCGACTTATCTGCAGGAACATACAAAGACGCAACTTCTTTGTCCAGAAGAACTTGCATCATTTCACTGCGTGATTTTATACCTTCCATAAGTTCATTATAGTTTCCGTTAATTGCCATAATACGACCCGAGAACATCGGCGTTGCACCTTCTCTGAACAATGCCTGAGGTTCATAGTTACATCTTGTCGTAAGACTTATTGTATGCCAGAGAATATTTATAACAACTACGCTTTTATCTTTGTCATGCTCAACGTAAATATTTTCCGTAGTAATTCCTCTTGACGCAAAGGACTGCTTCAAAGTTTCTGCGATAGCCTTCAAATTATCAATCATTTCAGCAAAAATTTCGGTTGTATTCAATGTAGCATGCTGGTAATCCAAAAACTGCTTGTACATATGTGTTGATACAAGACCTATTCTCTCCTGTATAAGTGATGACTTTCTGAAGGAGGTTTCCGTATTGTTAAAATTTTCGTAACCCTGACTCAATCCATAATCTCCTTTATATAATTGTACACTCAAAACTATATCAAAGTAAACATGGATTATTAACTTTTGTAACAATTTTCAAAAAGAGCGTTATTAAATATTAAAAATGTGGAATTAGATAAACAGAAGTAATGTCCTTGAAATGTGTAAGTAAGGGATTTAGAAAGGAGAATAAAAATGGAACTATTGAATTTGGTACTGTTTGGTTGTGTATTTTATCTCGCATTTATAGGCATTCCGACACTTTGTGAAAAACGCGGTAAGTAGTCATATAATTCCTTTCAATAAAATAGGGCAGTCTGCAATATAGCAGAACTGCCCGTTTGCGTGCTTTTAAAGATTTGTGCTAATATAATTTTGTGAGTGAGTTTACTATAAAAGAGATTAACGGGAAATATATAACGGACGAACTTCATCAAATAGGATTTGATGAAGGATATCGCTTTGCAGTGAAGGACAAATTTCTGTATAAAAATATAAAAGTTTTTAATCTGACTCCCGCTCAGGCAAATATTCTCAAGCAAACTGCCTTATCAGTGGGCGCGGATTGCGGAACACACAGAGAAGTAATTAGAGGCGGGATAGAATACTCAGACGCAATCTTGGGCGGAAGTATTAATCAATTAAAAAAAATTGCCGAAAAACTAAAACTCCAACCGTTTAAATTACCGCTGCTCGCAGAAACGATTTTAGACAATCTTAAAGAACATAAACGAAAAACCAAACTTGTCGGAATACTTAATGTGACTCCTAATTCATTCTCTGACGGAGGTAAGTATTTTGAACCGACAGATGCAATCAAACATTTAATGACTCTGATTGAAGACGGAGCGGATATGATTGATATCGGTGCTGAAAGTACGAAACCATACTCGGATGCTGTTTCTGCAAAAGAACAAATAAGAAGATTAAAACCGATTTTTGAGTTTGTTCAAAAAGAAAATATTACCGTCCCGATAAGCGTAGATACACGCAGTTCAGAAGTTGCCGATTTTGCTCTGAACAACGGGGCTGAAATAATAAATGACGTTTCCGGTTTTGATTACGATAAAAATATGCCGACAATTATAGGTAAATATTCTGCAGGAGTAATCATTCAGCATTCAAAAGGAACTCCTGAAAACATGCAAGATTCACCCAAATACGAAAATCTGATTGATGAAATATTTTTTGACCTGAAAAGAAAGGCAGCAATTGCTGAAGAAAACGGAATCAAAAATATTATAGCAGACCCCGGAATAGGATTTGGGAAAACAAAAGAAAACAATTTTGAAATCTTAGACAGGATTGAAGAATTTTTCGCGCTCAATTATCCCGTTATGTTAGGAGTTTCGAGAAAAAGTCTTCTTGAAATAAAAAATGATGATAACGATTTAAAAGACTCTTTATCACTTGCAATTTCATATCCGCTGTTACAGAAAGGCGTGGATTATTTAAGGGTTCATAACGTAAAATTGCATCAATATATTTCTAACATCCTTGAATAAGCAATTTTGTCATAAAAAAATTCTTCGTTTTTTTCTTTCATTTTAAACTCAGGATAAATTTTATTCAAAAGTTCTTCCCTGATTTTTTCTTTGGATTCCGGAGTCTTTGCCGTCCTGTACTGCCAGACGGTATGTTCCATCACCCAGTTTGTATAACTCTTTTCCACCTTGTAATATAAATTTCTTCTTTCTAAATCTTCTTTTATATTCATAATTGCATCCGAAAAACACAACAAACCGCGTTCCCTTGACTGGGATAATTGGTTTTCGTTATTAACTCTATGCGTAATTAACGCTTCATTAATTACGGATATTCTTTTCGCCAAAATCAACGACATAAAGACAAAATAAGCATCCTCGGTATTCTGTAAATTCGGAAATCTTAAACCGTATTTTTCAACAAAACTTCTTTTATAAAGTTTATCCCAAGCCCAACCTACGGAAAAATTAAAAATATAATCGGGAATATCATTATAATCAAAAACCTCTTTTGAAGATAAATATTGGCTTTTTAAATGATATTTAGGCAAAATTCTTTCACCTGTTTTATCATCCAAATCGTAAGAATAAGCAATCAAAATGTCTAAATCGGACTCTTTTGCCTTAATGTACATTTTTTCTAATGCATCACCTTCAATATAGTCATCCGAATCAAGAATCAGAATGTACTCGCCTCTTGAATTATCCAAGCCGTTATTGCGTGCGGCTGCAGCACCGAGATTTGGTTGATTAATTAACTTAATTCTGCCATCAGCAGCAGCAAATGATTTTATTATGTTTTCCGAATTATCGGTTGAACCGTCATTCACGCAAACTATCTCAATATCGGAATAAGATTGTCTTACAATTGATTCTAGGCATTTTTCCAAATATTTTTCGACATTATGAATCGGCAAAATTACAGAAAGCAAAACTTCACCCTATGCTTCTATTGAAAGTCCGTCATTTTCGGTTGCAACTTCAAGCAATCTGTATGAGAGATATGCACCAAGCGCAACTGCTTTTAAATCAATACTTTCATCATGTTTTGCAACTTCAAGGATTGCAGTATTAATTTCCGGGTTTTCTTCCTTCATGTACTGAACCATATTTTTACGCCAACTCTGAACATCCTGAAAAGCCTCAGTAAAAATTTCCGATGACATTTCTTCAGTGATTATAGGTAACATTCTCAAACTCTCCTTTATGTTTATATACCCGATTATATAGTATTTTTTAATATTATGCAATACCGAAATATATAATCATGCTCTCTTAAACCGTTTTTTAGGGAGTTCCAGTTCGACCTCGCTCTCTGTCAAGTTTCTCCCCATTGCCTTCTCAAGTTCAGACTTTGCCGTATTATACTCATATATCATTCTTAAATAACTTAATTGTGCATCGCTATATTGAACCTGTGCATCCCTCAATTCAACAGGATTGCCGACTCCTGCCGCATATCTGCCGCAAGATAACTCATAATTTTCTTTTGCGTGTTTCATACCCAGTTTTGCAACAGGAATTTGCTTTTTCTTTTCATCAAGTGTATAAAAAGCCTGCTGAACTTCAAGATAAATGTTATTTTTTGTACTCTTGGCAAGTGCCTGCTGTCTTGAATACAAAGATCTTGCTTCGCGAATTTCATTTTTTATAAGCATTCCGTTTATTGTAGGAAAATTCAAATATCCGCCAAAGTTATAACCTGTATTTGAAGTCGGATGTTTGCCGCCTACCTGATATTGACCTTCTATCGTAAATTGAGGGAAATAAGATTTCTGTACGAGTTTTACGTTCTGTCTTGCCTGCTCAACTTTAACCTCTGCAAGTTTAAACTCGGGTCTTGATTTTTGTGCAATTTCAATTGCTTTTTCCAACGATATATCACAAGCATTAAATTTTAAACCATCATTCAGTATATACTTGTTGAAGTAAGGTAGTCCCATTGAATTATTAAGTTTCGCCATGGCAATTTTAACATTATGTTCTGCCTGTATAAGCAGCCACTTGGCATTACTCAGATTAACCTGCGCTATGGTTACATCAACTTTTGAACGTTCACCGACACTATTATAAACTTTAGCCTGCTCATAAAATGCCGAATATCTTAAAACGCTTTCTTCTGCAACACGCTTTGCTTCAAGAGAATATTGAAGATTATAATAATTATTTTTAACATCACATATTACGTCATTAATTGTACTCGTAAGAATAATCCCGTAACCTTTATTATCCAGTTTTCTTATTGTTGCCTGATTTCGGGTAACACCAAAATCATAAAGCATTTGAGAAACACTTATTTGTCCGAGAACCCAATAATTATAGATTAAATTTTCTCTGAAAACATCGGACAACTGAAGTTGCTTAATTCTGCTATATCCGCTTTGCCAACTTAGTTGGGGGAAATATGATGCCCAAGTCTGTCTTAATCTGGAATCCGATGCAAACACATCCTGCATTGCGGCTTGTATTCTCGGGTTATTACCAAGTGCATATTTCACACAATCTTCCAAATTGACTTCATAAGTAGATTCTATTCCACCCTTTATGGTAAATGCCGATTGAGAATTTTTATCAGAAACGATAGGCTCTACATCCTTGCTGGAAGGATATTTTTCGTTTTTAAAATTCTCTGCATTTACTGTGCCTGAAACGAAAAGCAGTATTACAAAAAATATTAATAAAGTTATTTTTTTCATTTAGATTTTTTATTTCTCAAGAATAGTACAACTATACTTAGAAATATTAATACAAGAGCAAAATATTTTAACCCCGCCGGTAAGGCATTATACCATCCGGCAAGTTTGGCAAAAATTGCCGGCAGAATTATCATCAAAACAAGATATATTGCTGCTGCAACCGCAAGGCATTTTAAAAATACATTCGTAAGAATTTTTCTTTGTTCTTTATCATTTTTAATTGTATTCATCAATACAAAAAATGCCGGAACAAGTATGCTACCTATGAACGCAACTGCAAGCATTCCGCCGAACACTGAAACACCTATAGAGTTTCTGCTCCCCGCACCCGCTCCTTTTGCAAATACAAGCGGTAATAAGCCCAAAATGAATGCAATATTTGTCATCATAACCGCTCTGAAACGAAGTTTTGCAGCCTGCATTGCAGCATCCAAATAATGCATTCCGTCTTTTTCCATAGCATCTTTTGCAAATTCAACAATCAAAATTGCCTGTTTTGTTGATAAACCAATCAACATAACAAGCCCAACCTGCGCATAAATATCCAGTGAAAGTCCCCATACATACTGCAAAAATAACGCTCCAAAAAGCGCAACCGGAGATATAAGCATAACCGCAAGAGGAAGCATCCAACTCTCATATAAAGCCACAAGGAACAAGTATACAAAAGTCAGTGCCATCGCTAAAATTGGCGCAATCTGACCTGAAGACTCTTTTTCCTGCAAAGATGTTCCCGACCATGCATAGTCCATATCCGAAGGTAAAATCTTCTCAGAAAGAGTTTCCATAGCTTTCATTGCAGTTCCGGTACTGACACCCGGACCGTTTTTAGCGTTGATAGTAATAGACGGGTACAAATTGAAACGCGTAAGTTCAAAAGGTCCCGTAACATCCTGAGTTGTCACTATTGATGTCAAAGGCACCATTTTACCTTGATTATTCTTCACATATATTTTATGAAAATCATCCATTGTGGATCTGTATGGTGCATCCGCCTGCATATAAACCCTGTATACACGCCCGAATTTATTAAAGTCATTAATATATGTTGAAGCATATTGAGCAGCCAATGTTGCATAAACTTCAGATACAGGAACTCCCTGTGCAAGCGCTTTGTCCTCCTGAATATTCACAACAACTTGCGGGAGTGTTGATGTGAACGCTGTATATACGTTTGAAAAAGCAGGATTCAATCTTGCCTGACTCATAAATTTTTGTGCTTCCGCAAACATCTCGTCAGGAGTTCTGTCACCTTTATCCAAAAGTTGGTATTCTACACCGTCAAACATACCAAGACCCATAATTGCGGGAGGCTGCGATACAAAAGTTGTTGTCTCTGTATACCTTGAAGCAATCTGTCTTGCCTGAGCCATGATATTATTTATTGATTTTTTCGAAGATTTTCTGTCGTGCCAAGGGTCTAATTTTACAATTACAAATGCTGTATTTTCACCATTAAATCCGTTTATTGAAAGAACTGAAGTTACACCCGGAATCTGAAGAATTTCTTTTCCCATTTTCTGCACAACTTCAGCCGAACGAGTAAGTGTTGCACCGTCTTGAAGTTGAACCTGAATAAACATTGCCCCTCTGTCTTCATCAGGCAAAAATCCGGAAGGAACAATTTTTCCCATGATAAATATCAAAAGAAAAATCCCAACAAGTCCTATAAGCGTTTTCTTTGGAGCATCGACAAAATACTTTACAACACTAAGGTATTTATCCCTTATTCCCATAAACCAATTTTCAAATTTCCGGATGAATTCAAAATCTGTTTTTTCTTCTCCTGATTTCAAAATCGTTGAGCATAATGCCGGAGAAAGAGTCAGAGCAACAACCGTCGATAAACCAACAGACGTTGCAATACAGACTGCAAATTGTCTGTACATTTGTCCCGTGATACCGCCCATAAATGATACCGGTACAAATACCGCCATCAAAACAAGCGAAGTTGCCACAACAGCACCAAACACTTCCTGCATGGTTATTTCTGTTGCTTCTTTCTGAGACTTGCC
>JAFXYU010000050.1 GCA_017541565.1 bacterium
ATGCCTTTTGCAAAATTTCCCAATCTTTATCCTTGGGCTATGGATATTGTAAATTGGATTTTTTGTTTTTCCGCACTTGTTATTTTGTGGAAAAATGCACCGTTTAATAATTTTACAAAAATATGTATAACATTTTCAGTGCCGTTTTTGCAGATATATGCGGTTTATCCCAGATGTTACAGCATAGGAATCCTTTTTCTTTTTATTGCAATGTGCATGTATAAAAATCGCGCGGAACATCCGTATAAATATGTGACGGTTCTTACTTTAGCGGCAAATACAAATGTGCTGGCGTTATTTGCTGCCGCAATTTTAGGAATTATGTTTGTTTTTGAAAATATACACAGCCACAAATTTGTTTCAAAAGACGATAAAAAGTTTTCTCTGTTTTTGTTAACAGTAGTTATATTAAATTTGGTACTGTTTTTCTTTCAATTTCACAACACAAGTTTGCCGGATTATGAAATACATACTTTAATAAAAGCAAGAGAAAATATAAGGGCATATTTCGGGCAGACGGATGAATTAAATCTTTTTGAATACTTGAAAATCGTTCTTTTATGGGTAGGAACAGCATTATTTCCGATAATGTTTTGGAAAAATAAACAGGCATTTACGTTTTTTGTTTCGTCGGAGATTATATCACTTTTGTTTTTTACTTTTGTGTATGGTGCAAGATATTATCATACCTGTTTTTTATTCATTTTTGCAATAATGGCATTTTGGATGCTGAAATCGGATGAAAATTTTTCCGAAAGATTCATGTGGAAAACCGTAGTGTTTGCAATTCTCTGTGTAAATATGTTGTTTGTTCGTGTCCACCACCTGCCCGCATATATGAATACGGCAGTCGGACCTATAATCGAATCTCCGGAACTGATTGAAGGAGAATTGTATTCAAACTATACTCCGATAGAACTTTCTGTTGTACTTCCGTATTTGGCAAAAAGGGGGCAAACAATTCATGATATGCTAGGTCGGGATTTAAACTCTTATAAAGCGTTAATGCTTTATTTTACAAAAGAGGCAAAGACCATGGCTCCGGACAGTTTTGCAGAAATCCTTGATAAAGATAAGAGAAATTTTATTATCTTAGACGGAATATTTAAGGATGATTATATAAAAGGTAAAAAATATAAATTTGATGTGGTTCTATTTAAGTCGCATCAGGAAGATAAGAACACGGTGAAGTTTAATATATACGAAGTTAAGAATATTCAAAAAATAAATTAGACTTATTTTTTCCCGAACATTCTCTCATCAACACGTTCTTCAAACTGTTTAAAAATATCATTTCCTACGAGTTGCTCTAATTGAGAGCGTTTTTCAAAAAAGTCGCCTCTGGCTTTTACTTGTTCATCAAGCGCTTCACGGTAAAAAGTATCGGTTATTAAAAGAACTTCTCTTGACGATTTTTGTGCGCGCCTGTAGTTTTCTTCCCGTTCTTTTACCATTTTTGATGTCATATCAAAACGAAGTCTTGAAGTCATATAGTCATAATATTTATCAACAACTTTTTGCTGGAGTTCGTCAACTTTTCTCACCAATATAATCATATCCGCATCATTAACCTGCGAATATTTATAATTTAACGCTTTGTCGTCTTGTGACATAATTCCCAAAGTATTTCCGCCGATAAGTGCGGCACTCGCCATTATCGGGTTTCCGGTTCCTGCGCCTAAAAATGTGGACATTCCGGCAATCGTTGTTAGAACTTTTTTTACTGTTCCCGTATCCGGCTTATCTTTTTCGGGGTTTGCAAGTTTGTATATGGCGAATTTTATCGTATCGCTGTTTGTTGCTGCACCTTGCCAAAGTAGCGATAAATCTTCCTGCATGTCGTTATAATCCATTTCAATGGCGGAAGATACTTCCATAGCCATCTTTTTTATGCTCAAGTCTGCATAAGTAGGGTTTTCGTTTCTTCTGTCTTCGACCAGAACAGGTTTTGTTTCAAATTTTGGGGTACTCAGGTCGATTTGGTTGTTTGATTCATATTTTGTTTCGGGAGAATCGGTTGTTCCGAGTCTGTAAAACATATCTTTAGGTGCTGAAATCGGGTCAATTTTTGCAGCATAAGATGCTGTTGTGATTGTAGAAAGAAGTAAAATTGCGATTATTTTATTTTTTATCGTCATTTTTTTCTCCTTTCTTTTCTGTTTCTTTGTAGAGAACCGAGTCAAAATCATATTGGTATAAATCTAAAGAATCAACCGCCTTTTTGCCGGCAAGTCTTTGAAGTTGAATGTGATATTTTTTTGCGGATTGTTCAAGGTTAAACTCTTGAATCCTCATACCGTCATAGAGTGAAGAAGATATGGCAATTTCAAGGGTGTCACCTCCGCGAAGCGCTTTTGAATAATTTTTGCTGTAAAGAATCATTTTTGCACGGGTGTCTTTGAGAAGACTCAGGGTGTTTTTATAATTGTAATAAGAACTTATGAGTGTATCTTGTAAATTCTCAATCATTCCCGCAAGTTCAATCAATTCTGTATCAGTAAGCGGAGTTTCTTTGGGGAGTTCTTTTTTGTTTATAAGTCCTTGTACAAGTCTTCCGGCAGAAAAAGCGGAGGCTTGAACACCATAATTTGCTCCAACCAATGAAGGTACAAATGATGCTCCGGAAATTATCGCAGACAAGGTTTTTGCCATAAGAGAAGAATGTATCCTTCTTTGTGATTCCGGAGTCGCAAGTTTTTTGAGTGCAAATTCTATTACCTGATTATTTTCGACCGTACCTTGCCATAATCTTTCCAAATCTTTAAGGTCGTGTTCTTTTTGCTGATCAATAAGATTTGAGATATCTTCGGAACTGTTTATAAGGAGCGAACCCTCCAAGACTTTTGTCTGTGTATTCAGTTCATATTTGGGTTTTTCTATTTCGTCTTTGTTGAGTGTAACAGTATTGCCTCCGATTCCGTAGGCAGTCTGAGTGAGGTATAGTGCAAATATTAAAAATACTCCCGTAAACTTCTTCATAACATACTTATACTCTAAAAGAAAATGTATAGCAAATTTAAAAATGAGAAATCTTTATACAGAATATTTTTGATGTAAAAAACTTGCCCCAATATTATTTAACCAAATTGCTAAAATTGGTTGAATATTCAAAGTCACCCGTATGTTTTGCGAATTTTTGCCAGAAATTGTGTATAATTTCCGTGCCTTTTTGTGAGCATATGGCATTTTTTTCTGTTTCTGCAAGTAGTATTAATTCTTCTGTGCTCATATTTTTAACAATTTCTTCACCGATTTTTGCTTTTTTCTTATTAAAGAAATATCCCATTTTTTTGTATCCGTATTGGAATATATAATCCATTTTGTCTTGCAGTTCCGGCGGATATAGAGGGGACATCCTTTTTGAATACAGTTCTGTAGCATACAGGCAATCACCCCTCATCCCAATTTGCTCAATCTCATCTAATAAATTTTTAGGAAGAAGACGCATAAAAAAACCTTTTGGCTTTCTTTTTAACGTACAATATTCTCCCGAGGTGTTATATGCAATAATCTTGCTGTATTTTTGAGTAATCATGGAGACAAAATCAGTTAAAGATAATGGTAATGCTCCAAGCTCATTATGTTGCGGATGACCGTGTACAAATGTTGAGCCTTGCTCATGCAAAATCTTAGATGCGGCTTCGTTGCTTATAAGAAATGCATCTCCGTCAGCCTCACCAAGAATTCGTGTTCCCTTTAGTTCAACTCCGCGTTCAAACGGGTTTAAACTTTTTAGGGCAGCTAAAACACGATTTTTGGCATAAGTTTCCGCTGCTTCTGCGGTTTGAAAATTTATTATTCCGTTCGGCTGGATGTATCCTATGCCTTTCGGGTTAATGGTTTTTGGAAGAGTTTGTCTTAAAACAGACATTCCGCAACTAATCTTTGACACTTTTACCTAACCTTTATTGTAACTATAAATATTAAAACCTGAGAATATTTTTTTTGACAAAATCCAAGAAATTTTGTTTCGATTTATCAAGAGTTTCTCCGATTTGTTTCCCTTTTTTGCTGAAAAAATCAAATAATATTTCTCCGTTGCCGTAATCTGTTTTTACCAATCTGGCGACACCTTTTCTGTACATAGGCGTTCTTCTGCCGTAATTGACGGTAGTTTCCAAAAAACCTTCACTGTTGATTACCTTTTTGATAACAGTTCCTGTTTTTGCAACATAATTTCTTGAAATAAACATTTTTCCTCCAATCTTACTCTATAAATTAATATATAAAACCCTTACTCACCCCAACCCTCCCTAAGAAGGGAGGGAGTGAGTTAATTTTGTTATATTTAAATTTAGGATGCATTCCTTCCATTGATAGGGAGTATGTGGAATGTTATCTTTTTATTACAAATCGAACCGGCGTTGGCTATTTTTGCCTGTTCCAAATAGTATCGTTTTTGATAACATCACCTTCGCTGTTGCGTTTAGGTATTACCGTATATTGAAGAATATCGTTTGAGTCAAAATGTTTTTCGCTTATTGTATTTTCATTTTTGTCTTCTAATGTGACAGTTTTACCTGTTTTTTCTCCGTACTTGCCTCTATCAGTACGTTCAATTGTTGTTGAGCCGTCCTTATTGCTTGTATAAATCGAACTAACGCTGTATCCGTCATCTAGATAATAAGTTGCTTTCAATTCTTTACCTGTTTTGATATCAGATTCTGTTACCCAACTCCTGCGTCCATTATCGTGATATCCGGTTTCATAGAATTTTCCATCAGCATGATATCCATCATATCTTCTGCTTCCGTCAGGATTGTATGTGATATAATCTCTGAAATGGTTTGTTTTATCATCTAAAAGATATGTATATCTTCGTATTTTTCCGGTTTTTGCATCAAACTCGTCATACCTTTCCATGTTTTTCTTTGCTTTATCAGAGTAATATCTAATTTCTGCAATATTATTAGTATTTAAAGCATATAATGTATCCGCAGCCTGAATACCGAATTCACCGATTTTCGGGGCTTTGTATACTGTTTTTGATTCAGATTTAACTGTTTTTGTCTGAGGTTTGCCTGATGGATACTTAACCGCTTTGATTGTACCTTGAGGAGCATATTTAAGAGCCTTCAAATCACCTTTTAAAACGGTTTCTTTTCTTGTTCCGTCAGCATATTTTGTCCAAAGTGAAACTCCTTCCTTTCCGTGGTCGGAAATCGCTGTTGCATTAAATACCGCTGCTTCTCTTTTTGAAAACACCTTGTTTCCGTCACTATCAAACACCGCCGCCATTTTCTTCTGCATAGCAGTCGCTTTCGGTGAATTAACAACCTCCTGAAGTGTCATACCCTCTTTTACCGTAAACGTCCTCGTTGTTACTTTTACTTCTCCTGTCATAATATCCTCCTTTTTTGTGTTTATTTTTTGCTTATGTATTAATAAAGTATTTTTCTTTTTTAAAATTGCTAAAAAATACGACGCAAAAAGACTAAACAAATCAAAATACAGTCAGGTAGCGCCATTTTCGGTTTACAAAACTTAATATATGATGATATCAAACGTCAGATTTTTATGCTAAACAGACGTAAAACAAAGGTATTTGTTATGAATATTAAAAATTTGCTTGGCGAAAAAGTTAAACGATTAAGAAAAATGCGCGGTTTTACACAGGAACAATTTGCTGAAATGATTGACATTACTCCGCGCAACTTATGCAGAATTGAATCCGGAGAAAACTTTGTAACCTCGGAAACGTTAGATAAAATATTGAATGCGCTTAACGTGCCGGCTGACGTTTTGTTTTCCTATGAACATTTAAAGAATGAAAAAGAAATACTTGCCGAAATTTATACATTTATTGATAAAATAAAATCAGACTCAAAGCTGTTGGAAAAAGCTCATCGCATGCTGCGATTTATGGCGGAAGACGAATTTTAAAATTAAGTAATTATATAATCAATAATATTATAGATACAATAATTCTGTCATTCTGAGCGTAAGCGAAGAATCGCTATAACTTTTTTAAGTTAAAGAGATTCTTCGTGCCTAAATAACTATCGCACTCAGAATGATGAAATATTCCGTCATCTTGCGAATAACAACCATTTAAGTCCGAAAGATCTTTAAAACTAAAAAAATTAAAGGGATTCTTAGGGGTTCGAAAATAATTTTCCTCAAGACGATACCTTTATATTAAAAAACTAGAATTTGAAATCTTAAAACTTCATGTGGTATACTTTTGAAGTGAGGGTTTTACCCCCGAGGTTTTAAAGGAGTGTTTATGAGTAATATTGAGATTCAGGAAGTTAACGGAGTTGATGAGGTAAGATATGTGCCTCAGGGTGTGTGTTCAAAATTATTTATTATAAAAATCAAAGACGATGTGATTCTCAGTTTGGAAGCGGTCGGCGGATGCAGCGGTAATTTGAAAGGTATCGGTTCGCTTGTAAAAGGAATGAATATTCAGGAAGTTGCATCAAAAATCAGCGGTATACCTTGCGGTTCAAGACCGACAAGTTGTCCGGATCAGATTTCAAAAGCGATAGAGGCGTATGTTTCCGAGAAACAAAAATCGCACGCTAATGTATAGGAAAAGATAAAATGACAACAATTACTTTGATAAAAGGTGACGGAATAGGACCGGAAATAACTGATGCGGCAGTAAAGATTATATCGGCAGCGGGAGTTGATATTGATTGGGATATTCAAACTGCGGGTGCTGATGTGATCGAAAAGGAGGGTGTTCCGCTTCCGGACAGAGTTATTGAGTCAGTTAAAAAGAATAAAGTTGCACTGAAATCGCCTGTAACAACTCCGATTGGTAAAGGCTTTCGTTCGGTTAATGTTCAATTGAGAAAGGATTTGGATTTGTATGCAAATCTTCGTCCTTGCTGCAACTTACCTGGCGTAAAAACCAGATACGACAATGTCGATATAGTTGTGGTAAGGGAAAATACGGAAGACTTGTATGCGGGAATTGAACGTCAGGTAGATGAGGATACGGCGGAAAGTATAAAAATCATAACTCGTGAAGCATCCGAAAGAATTGCCCAATTTGCATTTGATTATGCCGTGAAAAACAACAGAAAACTTGTTCATGTGGTGACAAAAGCCAATATTTGCAAATTATCTGACGGTTTGTTTTTGGAAAGTGCAAGAAAAATTGCACAAAAATATCCGCAAATTCAGTTTAAGGAAATTCTTGTGGATAATTGCTGTATGCAACTTGTACAAAATCCAAATCAGTTTGATGTTTTACTTTTACCGAATTTATACGGTGATATTGTTTCCGACCTTTGTGCGGGTTTAATTGGCGGACTTGGGGTTGCTCAAGGTGCAAATATAGGAAAAGAGTATGCTGTATTTGAGCCTGTTCACGGTTCTGCTCCTGATATTGCGGGACAAAATAAAGCAAATCCGACTGCAATACTGATGTCAGCGATAGAGATGCTTAACTTCATCGGTGAAAAATCTGCTGCGGAACGTATTAAAAAGGCAATTTTTGACACACTAAATTCAGACATTAAAACTTTTGATTTGGGCGGAAGTTATACTTGTACCGAATTTACTGATGAAATCATATCAAGACTTTAATTACATTCTTTCGGGTGCTGAAACGCCGAGAATATCAAGAGCATTCTTGAGTGTAATCTTTATTGCTACCATCAAAGACAACCTTGATTTCATAAGTTCTTCATCTTCGCCGATTACGCGGTTAGCGTTGTAGAATGAATGGAATTCGGCAGCAAGTTCTTGAACGTAACGGCAGATTGTGTAAACAGTTCTGTTTTGTGCAGAAAGCGAAATTACGGATTTGAATTCTTCAAGTTTAAGAATTAACGATTTTGCCGTATCTGTTGTTTTTAGTATAAGATTTTTATTAGGATTATTTACAAGGTCGTTCAATTCTGTTTCGCTCATCGGAGCAGGTATTTTTTCTCCGGTTTCGGGATTAATTCTTTCGTTTATTGCGTTTCTTAAAATTGAACATACTCTTGCATAAGCATATTGAACGTAGAATACGGGATTTTCATCGGTTGAGCGTTTTGCCAGTTCTATATCAAAATCGAGCGTGATATCAATATTTCTCATGCACATCCAATAACGTGTTGCATCTACACCGACCTCTTCAATCAAATCGTCTAAAGTTACCATATTCTTGCGTTTACCCATGCGGACTTCATTACCGTCAATAAGCAGATTTACTAACTGTCCCAACAAGACTTCTAACTTTTCGGAATCATACCCGAGTGCTTCAAGTGAAGCCTTAACTCTTGCAATGTATCCGTGGTGGTCTGCTCCCCAAATATCAATAAGTCTGTCGAATCCTCTGTCAAATTTATCTGCGTGATACGCAATATCGGCAGTCAAATAAGTATTTGAACCGTCAGCTTTTTTGATTACTCTGTCTTGGTCATCACCGAATTGTGTTGATTTGAACCACATTGCTCCTTCTTGTTCGTACAGGAATCCTTTTTCCATAAGTTCTTTGTATCTTGCTTCGACTTTACCGGATTTATGTAAATCAAGTTCAGAGTAAAACTTGTCAAAATGAACTCTGAATCCTTCAAGAAGTTTTCTCTGGCAAGCCTCCATCTCTGCTTTTGCAAAGTCGCAGAGTGTTTGGAGTTCGACCGTATTTATATCAATTCCTTTGTTTTCTTCAATGAATTTTTTTGCAACTGGGATTAAATAATCTCCGGGGTAATAATTTTTTCTTTCAATTTCGTCAGTCGGAAAGTCGACGTTTTCGCCAAGTTCCTGACGTATTCTAA
>JAFXYU010000051.1 GCA_017541565.1 bacterium
CTGCATCAGACGGCATACCAAAGACGATAAGTTCGTTTGTTGCAGAGTTAACGGTTGCTGCATCTACACCTGAAAGACCTGTTTTTTTCATTCCAAAAACATTTTTATTCAAGAAATCAGCAATTCTTACTGCATTTACATACTGAACAGGGAACACCATCATTTCCTGTTTTGAAAAAGATGCATTTGCTTCTGACGAACTTGAAAGAACAATCATTGTGTTGTCCTGTGTATAATAACTCAAGCCTGCTATTTGCAAGACAAGGTTGAAAGCATCATTAATCGGAGTGTTTACTAAATCCAGTGTTACTTTTCCGTCTACTGAATCGTGAAATACGATGTTCATACCGGCTTTATCGGCAAACATTCTCAAAACTTGTTTTACATCAGAATCTCTCAAACTCAGAGTAATTTTTTCATTGCTTTGTGTTAACTTAACATCGCCGCTTAATTTAGTGGACGAAACTGAAGACGCTCCGGAATAGTTACTGTATGCGTTATACGTTGATACCGCCAAACCTACGGGCGAAGTAAACGCTAACAATAACGCCGCTGCTATATACTTCTTTATAAGATTATGCCTCATCGTTTTTCACCTCCGAATTTTTTACTTAAATTTGAAACGTCATTATGATTTACTGACCCTTCGGTTAATATTTCGCCGATACCGGCTTTATATGTATTGTTACCCAATTTAACCGTTACAGAATTTTGTTCAATGTTTACAATTTTGTAACTGTTAACGACATCTCCTTTTTTGACTAAATAATCATTACCCTCAATATTAATAATTGCAGAAGGGCTGTGTTTGTCATAAAGGATGCCTGATACAAGAGTATCCATAACTCTTGCTGCGTCAGAACCTTCATTAATGGCTTCCGGCGGTGCTACCAAATCAAATTTGGGAACATCGCTCAAACCGTCCTCAGATTCTATTGTTCTATACGGCACAAAGGGATTTGCTTTAACCGTTCCTGCAGGAATGCTTATCAAATTTCTTTTTGATGCCGTTGCCGAAATCGGAGCGGAAGCAAGAGAAATTTCCGGTTCGTACAGGAGTTGAGTTCTTTGTGCATTACCTGATATTGCTAAAATTCCCGCAATCGGAAGTATTGTGCCGAGAAACAAAGCAAGTTTTTGTTTCTTGCCGAGTTTTCCGCAGGAAAGTTTGGCAATCAATTCATCTGCAGTCAGGTTTACTGCCGGTATTTTGTTTTTCTTCATATAATTGCGCATATTCAAACTTCTAACTACTTTCTCTCTCTAATATATAATAATAAACCATTCTTTAAATCCTATGTTTGAACTATTATATTCAATTTTTGTATTAAAAATGAATACAATTATCCTACATTTTAAACCTATATAATAGATAATACTATATATGTGCAAATGTTGCAACTGTTAATTTGTGTTAAAGTTCCACAGAAGAAATACAAGAATAGGGGAATAAGGTATGTTAACATTAATAGGAATAAATAATCTGTTTTTCGCAGATTAAAATCCCTTATGATCTTGTTAAATTAGTTCCCAAAATAATTTTTTAAACCGGAGGTCAAATTTTTGTTCTTACAGAGTTTTTTAAGTTTTGAAATGGCTCTGTTTTCAATCTGACGGATTCTTTCTCTTGAAACTCCGTAAATTGAACCGATTTCGTCAAGTGTTTTTTTGTTTCCGTCACTGTTTAGACCGAATCTAAGGATTAGGACATCACGCTCTTTTTGGCTTAATTGTCCAAGCATACTCTTGATATCGTCAATCATGCTTTCTTGGGACACCATATTATCAGGCGCAATCGTTGATTCGTCAACGATGTAGTCAATTATCTTATTGGAGTCATCTTTTTGACCGGTCGGTGTATCAATGCTTATGGTTGATTGTGTAGATTTTATTATGGAAGTCAATTTTGAAACAGGGATTCCCATATCGTCTGCGATTTCCTGTTTGTTCGGTATTCTTCCGAGTTTTGTTGTTAAATCCATGGTTGCTTTTTTGATTTTATTTATTGATTCGATGAGATGGATAGGAAGCCTTATGATTCTTGCTTTATCGGCAATTGCTCTTGTTATTGACTGTTGAATCCACCATGTTGCATAAGTTGAAAATTTGTACCCTTTTGTGTAATCGAATTTTTCTGTTGCTTTGATAAGTCCCATATTTCCTTCCTGAATTAAGTCCAGAAAAGAAAGCCCGCGTCCTATATACTTTTTGGCAATGCTTACTACAAGCCTGAGGTTCGCGTTAATAAGTACTTTTCTTGCAAATTCACTTTGAGTTTCGTAGATTTCCTTTGCGACTTCCAATTCTTCTTCAGCAGAAAGCAAAGGGATTTTCCCTATTTGTTGCAGATAAATTCTCACGGAATCGTCGGAATTTACGGAGTTTAAACTCTCTTGAGTTTTTGGTTCTTCAATCTCAATTGAGTCATCATCCTCATCATCAATTGTTTCAATGCTGTTAAAATCAACACCTTCATCTGATATATCATCTGCAATTATGTTTAAAGTATCACTTTTCTTCTGCATTTTATCCTCGTTTTGTTAAGTTTTGTTTTACGCTTTCAAACAGTATTACAGCCGCTGCGTTAGAAACATTTAAAGAATTAAAATTTGTTAACATGGGAATTTTTATTCTGAAATCCGAAAGTTTAAGTAAGGATTTGGAAATTCCCGCGTGTTCCGCTCCCATAATGAGTGCAAAATTCATGTCTGTATAATCAATTTCATAATAATTTTGCTCTGCATGATGGTCAGAAGCAATTACCC
>JAFXYU010000052.1 GCA_017541565.1 bacterium
TCTTCTCATAACCGCAGATAAATGTTTATCAGTAAGAGATTCTTTTACACCTCTTTCTGAACGATATCCGTCAGTTATGTACTCACTTGATGCACAACCGAGTTTAAGGAGTAACTTTTCAAGGAAAGTTTTAGGTTTTTTCACAAGTTTCAATTGATAAAGAATTGTACCTGCCGGATGATTATAGTCATACGGACTGACTCTGCAGGTTTTTGTCAATACGAAATAGTCTTGTTCTGCCTTTTTAAGAATTGATGCACCTACAAGTTGCTTAACTTCCGATGACGCTGCCCCGAGAACTCGCACAGCCTGAAAAGATGTGTTATTGCTATTTATATTATTATTGATTGGCAAAATATTCATATTATCCCTGTCTTTTTTATTTTTTCATCGTCTTTCATTTTAACACAAAAACCGTAAAAAAAAATATTGCTAGTTAAATTTTTCACAAATTTTGTTTTTGATATAATGTAAATAAGATATTGGAGGACTTATGAGAGAGCGCGAAAGCAACGTTCTTTCTTTATTAGAAGACAGAACTAATGACTATGCACGAAAAATAGCACTTGGTATGAAAACAACCTTCGGTTGGAGAGAGTTGACTTATGACGGGTTAAGTCTTATGACCAGAAGGCTTGCGGCATACCTTATGAATGATTTAGGGTTAAAGAGAGATGAAAGACTAGCCATTCTTTCGGAATCAAAACCGGAATACGGAGCATGCGTTTTTGCATCTGTAATTTCCGGATTAATAACCGTTCCTCTTGATATAAAACTCACAAACTACGAATTGGAATCAATTTTATCAGACTGTACACCGTCTGTAATGTTGGTTTCACATCACTATCTGGATAAGGCGCGCGAGCTGCAGAAAGTAATTCCGTCACTGAAATATATTATTCTGATGGATCAAATGCCCGCAAACGAAAAGGAAGAATTTCCGAGTATTTATACAATTCCCGCAAACTATTCCTGCAAGTGGCGCCATCGTTCAAGAAAATCAACGGTATTTATCATTTATACATCCGGTACAACAGGTGCTCCAAAGGGTGTTGAGACAACCTTCGGAAACATATTGGCACAGTTGCATGACTTAAAGATTATTCTCAGACAGATTTTCCCGAAACGGGGAGATGTCAGAATACTTTCAATCTTACCAATGAACCACCTGTTTGAAATGACAGTAGGATTTACAACTTTCCTGAACTTCGGTTTTTCGGTTTATTACACAACAAGTCTTAAACCTAAAGACGTTTTAAATACTATTAAGGATAAGAGAATTCATTTTATGATTCTTGTTCCTGCATTTTTGAGACTTCTGAAATCATTACTGGAAGCAGAAATCAGAAATGCTTCGAAAATATACCAAAGAACATTCCCGTTAAAATTCTTCTTGGCAAAAATTCTGCCGTTCAGGTGGCTCAAAAAAATAATGTTCAGAAGACTTCACAATATGTTTGGCGGAAGTTTTAAGGCTTGTCTTTCAGGCGGCGCACCTTTTGACATCGAAACTGCCCGTTTCTTTAAAAGAATAGGTATCGATGTTTATGAAGGATACGGTTTGACCGAAACCAGTCCCGTTGCAACTATGAATCTTGAAAGAAACAGAGATTTGCATTCAGTAGGCAAGGTTCTGCCGAGTTACGACGTAAAAATCGACCCCGAAACAGGCGAACTTCTTTTGAGAGGACCTTCAATAATGAAAGGGTATCATAATCAGCCTGAATTAACCGCTCAGGCAATCGATTCCGAAGGATTTTTCCACACGGGAGACAAAGCCAGAATAGATAAAGAAGGCAGAGTTTATATTACAGGCAGACTTAAAAACATGATAGTCCTCTCCGGCGGTAAAAAAGTATTTCCCGAAGAGGTCGAAGCTGTTTTGGAAAAAAGCGAGATTTTTGAAGAACTCTGCGTTTTGGGTATTTCCCGTGAAGGCGGAGCTAAAGACGGAACGGAAGATATTGCGGTTGCGGTTAATCTGAAACAGCACATAAAAGAACAACATCAGGGTGAAGACTTAACAAAACTTGCAAGAGATGAAGTTAAAAAACTCTCTGCAAAACTTGCACCTTATAAACGTCCGATTAACGTAATTGTTCTAAATCAGCCTATTCCGAGAACGGCAACAAGAAAAATCAAAAGACGTGAAGTCAAAGAATTGATTTCGGAAAAATAAAAAGAAGTCAGGTTAAACCTGACTTTTTTATTATTTACACAAAAGCCTTTTTTAATTAGTATTAACTTATGTACGAAGAACTGGAAGAAATAAAGAATAAATGCCTGTCCTGCCAAAAATGCGGACTTGGGAAAACACGCACAAACGTTGTTTTTTCTGACGTAATTCAAAACCCGAAATTAATGCTTATCGGAGAAGCCCCCGGTTTTTATGAAGATAAACAAGGTAAACCCTTCGTCGGAAAAGCCGGACAACTTTTGGATAAGATTTTTGCCTCAGTAGGGCTTTCAAGAGAAAAAGATGTTTATATATGTAACACCATAAAATGCCGTCCGCCGGAGAACAGAAACCCGCTACCGGACGAAAAAGCAGCGTGTTGGGAATATCTTAAAGCACAAATTGATATCATCAAGCCCAAAATAATTCTTCTCTGCGGAAATGTTGCAGTACAATCAATTTTGGGCGAAGTCGGGGGAATTACAAAAATTAGGGGCAAGTGGTATCAAGGTGAAGAAAATGTACACGGGGCAAAACTTATGCCGATTTTCCACCCGTCATATCTCCTCAGAAACGATTCCCGTGAAAAAGGAAGCCCAAAATGGCTTATGTGGCAAGATATTCAAGAAATCAGGAAAGAGTACGACAAACTCTAAATATCAACCGTTGACATCATTTCAATGAGCGTATTGATTGTATTTTCCATGTTTACACTGTCCGTTGTTCTCTGCTGTAAAAACGCATTAATTTTCGGCATCATATCTATTGCAATATCTAACTTTGGATTTGTTCCTGGCTGGTACATTCCGACATCAATCAAGTCTTTGTTTTCTCTGTATAAAGCCAACACTTTTCTTAATTTTGCCGCCGCTTCTTTATGCTCCTCTGATGCAATCGCAGACATAAGACGAGATATACTTCCCAAAATATCGATTGCAGGATAATGATTGGCTTCGGCAACTTTTCTTGATAAAAATATGTGACCGTCCGTAATACCTCTTACGGTATCTACAATCGGATCATTAATATCATCCCCTTCCATAAGGACGGTATAAAATGCGGTAATAGAACCTTTTGAACTGTTACCCGCACGCTCTAATGCCCTTTGAAGCCATGAAAATATCGACGGAGGATAACCCTTCATAGTAGGAGGTTCACCAATGGACAACCCGACTTCACGACCTGCCATAGCACAACGTGTAATTGTATCCGTCATCAAGAAAACTTTTTTTCCCTTATCTCTAAAATACTCACATACCGCAGTTGCCGTAAGCAAACATTTTTGACGTATCAAAGGCGGCTGATCACCTGTTGAGCAAACAATAACAGACTTTCTCATACCTTCAGGACCGAGTGAATCTTCAATAAATTCTTTTACTTCTCTTCCACGTTCACCTATCAGCGCAACAACGTTTACATCGGCATCGGAGTTTCTTGCTATCATACCCAACAATGTACTTTTACCGACACCGGAACCTGCAAACAAACCCATACGCTGACCGCAGCCAAAGGTTAAACATGAATCTATAGCCCTGACTCCTGTTGAAAACATTTCCGTAATAATCGGACGTTCAAACGGACTCGGCGGAGGACCTTCGATATTTCGCCATTGCGCATGCTCTAATGGCAAAGGATGTCCA
>JAFXYU010000053.1 GCA_017541565.1 bacterium
AACTCGTTTTTGCAACAAGTCAAGTCTATCAAGCAATAATAACGCATGTTTCAGACACATTTTTTAACATGGGCTGAAAACGAACCGATGACAAAATTTTAATTCAAAATCCGTTCAATATGGAGTGCAACTCCGAATTAAACGAAACTAACGCTCCATTCCTCTATAAGTTTATCTAGGCTATATCTGGCATTAGCAGGGCTCGTTGAGGGCATTTTGTGGCAAGAATATTTTTCAAACAACTCAGGAAAATATTTTTTAAACGCAGAATACGATTTATTGCCGTTTAAACAAATGGTCTTAATATTGGGATATGTTTTCAGAAGTTTCCTTATATCATTTGGGGTTTCGTTTTGAATATCAGAATCCAAACTTCCCTCACGTTCGCAGGTTTTTATTGTATCCCATAGTGCAATATTATTATTTAAAAGGGTTTTTAACTTTAAGTCATAACTATATTCATGCAAATTTGGCACGTTACAAATACTTCCCATAACTTTCCAAAATCTGTTTTGCGGGTGTGCATAATATTGTTGTTCTTTCAATGATTTTACTCCGGGCATCGAACCTAAAATAAGGATTTTAGAATTATTATCTATTGACGGAGTGAAACTTTTACAGTTATTGTTAGTCATTATTTTATTACTTTTCATAATATTTTTTTAAATACATTCCGGTTTTGCTTGTTTCACAGTTACAAATATCTTTAACTGAGCCCTCAAAAACAACTTTTCCACCGGCTTCACCGCCATCCGGCCCCATATCAATTATATAATCGGCATTTGCAATAACATCCAAATCGTGTTCAATGACAATTACTGTCGCATTGTTATCAATTAACCTTTGGAACACCTGTAATAAAGTCTGAACATCTTTTGGATGCAAACCTATTGTCGGCTCATCAAAAACAAAAATAGTATCCTCTTGTTTTCTTCCCATTTCAGATGCAAGTTTTAACCTTTGAGCTTCACCGCCTGAAAGATTAGGAGTTGCTTCGCCTAAGGTTAAATAACCAAGTCCTAAATCCTTTAAGGTTTGCAATCTGTTTTTTATGGTGCTTAAATCTTTGCAAGCAATAAGTGCCTGATTTATATCCATTGCCATAAGTTGAGGCAGAGTATAAGTTTCTTTTGCTTTATTTGTATATTTTATCTTATCGGCAGTTTTAGAGTATCTTGAGCCGTGACATTCCGAACACGAGATTTCAACATCAGGCAAAAACTGAACATCTAAACTTATTGTTCCCGTTCCGTCGCAAACGGGACATCTTAAGTTTCCGGTGTTATATGAAAAATCTCCTGCTTTGTATCCTAAATCTTTAGCATCTTTAGTTTTAGCGAAAACTTTTCTTAATTCATCGTGGACATTTGCGTATGTCGCCACGGTTGAGCGAACATTTATCCCGATAGGTGTGGCGTCAATCAGTTTAATTCGTTTTATTCCGTCTGACTTAATACTTTTAATATGTTCGGGCAATTTCGTACCATTCAATTTATTTTGCAAAGCAGGGATAAGGCTTTCCAAGATAAGTGTGGTTTTACCTGAACCGGAAACACCTGTAACAACAGACAACCTGCCTTTTGGGAATTTTACTTTTAAAGGTTTTACTGTGTGAATTGAATTTGTAACAAGCTCTATTTCACCTTTTTCAAAAATATCATCTTTGATTTCAGGGCGAATTCTTGTTTTTGTTTCTCCTGATAAAAATTTTCCTATTTTAGAAACAGGATTTTTTATTGTATCTTGTAAGGTCCCCTCATTAATAATTTGACCGCCATTTACCCCTGATTCGGGTCCTAATTCAATTATCCAATCCGATTCGGATAAAATTTGAGTGTCGTGGTCAACTAAAATTACAGAATTTCCGTCTTTTACTAAATCGTGCATAACATCATTCAACCCCTTGATGTTTGCAGGATGCAAGCCGATTGAAGGTTCATCAAGGACATACATTACTCCTGTCGTTCTATTTCTAACAGCTCGTGCTAATTGCATTCTCTGTCTTTCCCCTGTAGAAAGAGTAGAAGATGCTCTATCGAGCGATAAGTAACCTAAACCTAAATCCATCAATCTTTTTGCTGTTACAAGAAAGGCTTCACAAATAGATTCTGCCATAGACTGCATTTCTTTTGGCAAAGAACTCGGAACATTTTTTACCCATTCAATCAAGTATGATAGTGGCATTTTGCAAACTTCATCCAAATGTTTTCCGCACAATTTTGGCGCTCTTGCACGTTCTGAAAGACGTGTTCCATTGCATTCAGGACAGATATCTTCTTTCAAAAATTTTTCAACTCTTTTCATTCCTTTTTCATCTTTGACTTTAGAAAGAGCATTTTCTACCGTATAAACAGCGTTAAAATAGGTAAAATCCATTTCTCCTGATTGACCTGTTTTCATTTGATAAACCATGTGATGTTTTTTGGGCTCACCATAAAAAACAATATCCCGTTCTTTTTTAGTTAATTGATTAAACGGAACATCTGTTCTTACGCCCATATCTCTCGCAATATCTTTCATCAAAGACCACATAAGAGTCTGCCAAGGTAAAACAGCACCTTCATCAATAGATAGCGTTTCATCAGGAACAAGGGAATCCATATCAACGGCTCTGACAGTTCCTACCCCGTCACACTTAGGACACGCACCTTGAGAATTAAATGCAAGTTCTTCGGCTGATGGCGGAATGACAACTTCACCGCAAACAGGACAAATAATTTCTTTTTCTGCCGCAACATTAAGTGTTGGTTTAACATAATGACCATTCGAACATTTATGTTCTCCAAGCCTTGAAAACATAAGCCTTAAACTGTTTAAAAGTTCTGTTCCTGTTCCAAAAGTAGAGCGAATACCGGGGAGTGCAGGACGCTGATGCAAAGCAAGAGAAGCAGGGACATATAAGATTTCATCAACATCGGCTTTAGAAGCACCTGTCATTCTTCTTCTTGTATATGTTGAAAGAGATTCTAAATATCTCCTTGAACCTTCAGCATACAAAACACCAAGCGCAAGAGAAGATTTGCCCGAACCGGAAACTCCCGCAATACCAACAATTTTATTCAAAGGAACTTCCACATCTATATTTTTCAGATTATGAACCTTTGCCCCTTTTACTATGATTTTATTTGGTTTTGATTCTTCTTTAACAGACATATTCACCTCAAAATTTATTTTTCCGATAGACATTCTTCACACTCAGGACAAATGTTTTCTTCTTTCATACATTCTTTTGCCCAATCGCCAAGCATTGTTAAGGCAGGAATTACTTTTTTACCTTTTTTTGTCATAGTGTAGTCCACATGTGGCGGAACTTCGTTGTATTGATGTCTTGTTATAATTCCGTCTTTTTCCAATTCCCGCAATGATTGAGATAACATAACATTTGAAACATTACCCAATTTCTTTTTTATCTGCCCAAATCTTACAGTTCCGCCTGTTTCTAAAATACAAAGGATGGGTAATTTCCATCTGCCGCCTAATACTTTTGTTAAGTATTTTATCGGGCATAATAGATTTTTTGGTTCTTCTTTTTTAGATTTTTTCATTAGTTTATCCTTATATAGTTTAATAGTTAATAAAACTTACTATGTTAG
>JAFXYU010000054.1 GCA_017541565.1 bacterium
CGTCTTTATAGAAAACAGTTCCGTCAGCACAAGTGATTGTTTCTTTAGCCAAGTCTATAATCAAATCTTCACAACCGGATACACAAGGCTTACCCATACCTTTAGCAACAACTGCTGCGTGAGATGTAGCACCGCCTCTTAAAGTAAGAACACCTTGAGAAACTGCCATACCGTGAATATCGTCAGGACAAGTTTCGATTCTTACCAAGATAACTTTTTCACCTGCTTCACCGCGTCTTGCTGCTTCTTCCGTATCAAATACAATCTTACCTACTGCAGCACCGGGAGATGCGTTAACACCTTTGGAAACCTTGTGTGAGTGTTTAACTTTGTCAGGATTGAAGCAAGGTAACAATACTTGATAAACTGAATACGGATCAACTTGGTTAATTGCTTCTTCCTTAGTAATAATGCCTTCTCTGTACATATCAACTGCAATCTTGATAGCAGCCTTAGCGGTTCTTTTACCGTTACGAGTTTGAAGAATCCAAAGTTTACCTCTTTCAACGGTAAATTCCATATCTTGTACATCGTGATAGCCTTTTTCAAGTTGTTTCGCGATTTCTACATATTGGCGGTAGATATCAGGCATATCCGTTTCAAGTTCTGCAATCTGCTTAGGAGTTCTGATACCTGCAACTACGTCTTCACCTTGAGCGTTAACAAGGTATTCACCGTAGAATTTGTTTTCGCCGGTTGCCGGGTTACGAGTGAATGAAACACCTGTTGCACAATCGTTGCCCATATTTCCGAATACCATTGTTTGAACGTTAACGGCAGTACCGTAGTTGTGGTCGATTTTGTTCATATTTCTGTATGCAACAGCACGAGGAATATTCCAAGAACGGAATACTGCTTCAATTGCTTCTTGCAATTGAACGTACGGATCTTGCGGAAATTCTTTACCCGTAACTTCTTTAATAGTTTTCTTGTAAATAGGAATCAAAGATTTCCAACCTTCAGCAGAGATTTGAGTGTCTTCTGTTACACCTTCTCTTGTTTTAACTTTTTCAACTTCGGATTCAAAATATTTTTGTCTGTCCATTTCCCATGCAACAGAACCGAACATTGTTAAAAATCTTCTGTATGAATCATAGCAGAATCTGGGGTTATTTGTTAATTTAACCATTGCTTCTACTGTTTCATCGTTTAAACCTAAGTTTAATATGGTTTCCATCATACCCGGCATAGAAACTCTTGCACCTGAACGAACGGAAACTAAAAGCGGATTGTTTAAATCGCCAAATTTCTTTCCTGCCTGTTCTTCAACAGTTTTCAATGCATACTTAACTTCATCCATCAAGCCTGCGGGCATTGTGTTGCCGTGGTTAATGTAATCCATACAAGTTTCGGTAGTGATAGTCAATCCCGGAGGAACAGGAAGACCTAAATTAGTCATTTCTGCAAGGTTAGCACCTTTACCGCCGAGAAGCGCACGCATATCTGCGTTACCTTCTTTGAATAGCCATACTCTTTTTTCAGCCATTATATTTCTCCTTCTTTATGTTTTGTCAGGCTTTGCCTGAACTGTTATACTCTTATTCAGCAACAACAGCGTAACACAAATATACTGTAAATTACAGTATTTTAGCCTGATTATTGTAAATTTTTGTAACGCTTAAAAATGTTTTTAAAATGTTAAGAAATGTTACAAAAATCCTCCATTCTAATGATTTAATTTTAAAAACAAATTGCTAATATATAACTATACTCCTTAAAAAACGACGATACACATATCCCTAATCAACAGCTATGCACGATAAGTTCATAGCTTTTTTTTATGCCAAAATAAAAAAGCCAAGGAGAGGTAAATAATACAGGTGATATTTTATACTTTTTCTGTCAAAACCGTTTCGCAAATATTTGTTTGAGGAACGTAGTCGTATTCTTTTATTTCAATATCATCCAGTATTTTTGAACGTTTTTTTCGGAACAGCATATCAATAAATGCTTCAAGTCTGGTGATAAAACCTGCTTCTCCGGTTTGTTCATCTATTGTAAGTACAAGGATTGGTTTTGAAAATTCTTTAGCTTTTCTTGTAATTCTGTCCACCATCAATGAGTCCGGACCGCAGCCGAAAGCATTTATTGTAATTATTCCGTCGATTTTATTATCTTTAAGATAATGTCCGGCAGTTCCTGTCATTTCATTTTCATTAGCCCAATAACGTTTTTGACCGAGCGTTGCAATTCCTTCTGCCATTTGTTCATCGGTTAATTGGAGTGAAGTATAAACTTTAACGTCCATTTTTTCTAATTTGTCAAAAATCTTCATTGTTGCACGTTCATCGTACATATTGTATCCGTGAGAAATCAGTGCGACATTAATCGGTGAAGCCTTTTTCTTATTTGCTTCTTCTACGAATACTTTACCTTGCAGCGCGTAATGCATTGACTTTTTGTAATCCATTCCGGAACGTGCCATAACGAGAAAATTATTATAAACTTTCCAGCCCTGTTTTGACGCTTTTTTTATTTGATTAAAATTTGTTATTCCAAACGGTTTAACCGCTTCTGCTAAAAATTCATAAAGCCCCTGATTTTTTGCTGATTTGTCGAGGGTTGGTTCAATTATGTTTACGTCGGCTTTAATTACGTTTCTGACCAAATCCGGTAAACCTCTGATTTTGGAACAGTTGTATATCTTTGGCGCTATTGATTGGAGTGACGGAACAAAAATATTTTTCACGCCTTTGTTAATCAGGTTTAAAATGTGTCCCAGATAAATTTTAATTGGCAGACACGTTTCAGTAACAACCAGTGATGCACCTTCTGACATAGTTTGTTTCGTCGTCGGATCGGAAAGAATTATTTTTATTCCGAGTGCGCTAAAAAATCCGTACCAGAACGGATAATTATTATAGAATGACATTCCTCTGGGAATACCTATTGCTTTTTCGTTTACCATAAAAACCGACTTCCTTTCAGTTAACAAATATTATACTAACTCAAACCAAAATGTTTGTCACATATATTTGCCTAAATATTAAGTTATTGTTATAATTCTGGTATGAAAATTTTGGGAATAGACCCTGGAATGGCTATTGTGGGGTATGGATTAGTAGAATATGAAAATGATAAAATTGAACTTTTGACATCGGGTTCAATTCAGACGAATAAAGATTCAACCGATTCAGAGCGTCTTTTGGAAATTTTTAATGACCTTTCCTCCGTGGTTGAAACGTATAAACCTGATTGTGCATCCGTAGAAAATCTGTTTTTCTTCAAAAATCAAAAAACAGTTATTCCTGTTGCCGAAGCACGTGGTGTTATTCTTACGGTTTTACAGAAATATGAAATTCCTACTTTCAGTTATACCCCGATGGAAGTAAAGCAAGTATTGACAGGATATGGGAGAGCGGAGAAAAAAGAAGTTGAACAGATGGTTAAAATTTCTCTTGATACCGATACTTTGCCTAAACTTGACGATACTGTTGATGCAATAGCGATTGCGATATGTCACTCAAGAAATTTAAAATAGCATACTTTGTATTTTTCTTTGTAACAATTTCTTAATAAATGCCTAATAAAAGTCAATTTTGAACTTTCAGGTGTTTTATAGGGGCAGCAGGAAAGTGTGTTATGAATATTCAACCAATACAAGTGTATAATGTGTCAATGCAAGGAGTTCCGAATCCCCCAAAGGGCGGCTCTAATTTCCTGCGTAAAATCGGACAAAAAATACTTAACATATTTCCTGAAAAAACGTTTAAAGAGAGCAACGGCAGAGTAGAAAAATTCAAAAAGTATGACAATTTTATTTCAAAACCTGCTGAAAACAGAATTATAATGGGTGCGACAGCACTTTTAACACAACCTGCAATAGACTATTATAATCACAGGGTAGATGATGAGACGAGAACTGTTTCAAGAAACAGAACTATAGCAAAAATCCTTGCCGGTACGGCTGTTGGTGTAATTGTCAGAGACCTGTGCTTTAGGCTTACTGATAAAATGACAGACATAAACGGCAAGGGTAAATATGCTAAGAAACTTCTTCCTCAAGAATACTTGCCTGAATTAACCAAGTATGCTGAGCGTTTGAAGAATCATAAGAGTGCAGTTGCTACTATAATAGCACTGCTGGCTATGAGTGTAACAAATATATTCATTGATGCACCGTTAACTGCTTATCTGACAAATAAGTTTAATTCTGCATCTGGCAGGAAAAAACAGAATAAACCTGAACAATCAAGGTTAAAGGAGGGTATATATGTCTAATATCTTCCAAAAAACCTTAAAATGGGTATACGAAAAATTCAGCAAAGATACCTCAAAAATGCTAATTTGGACGGGTTCAATAGGCTGGGCGCTTTCGTCATTTGCTCAAATGATGGGTATTGTTTTTAACCCGAAAATTTCTGACAAAGAAAAGAGTTTCCTCCTTCCGCAGGAAATGTGGGATGCTATTACTAATATTATGTTATTTGTATGCGTCACAAATGTTGCAAAATACGGAGTAAAAAAACTCTTTACCACAGGAAAATTCGCTCCTGAAAGTGTCAGAAATTACATAAAGAAAAATTCAGAACTTGCAAAACAAGTTGGGAAAATTGATTTCAATTTGGATAAAGTAGCGGAAACAATGCCGAATTTTCCCAAAACAGAATACGAAGCATATAGAAACATCGGAACGACACTTACAACGGTAGGCGCGGGTATTCTTGCAACAAACATTCTGACTCCTATTGCGAGAAACAGATTGGCTTCAAATGCTCAGACAAAATATGTTAACTATAAGAATTCAAATCCTTATCAAACAACATATTACTCAAATGGTATGAAGATATAATTTATGTTAAAATATCTTTTGTAAGTTGAGGAGTTGAATATGAAAAGATACGGAATAATAGGTGGCGGACCTGCGGGATATACTGCCGGCATGATGCTGGCATCAGCGGGTAATGAAGTTGTGCTTTTTGAAAAAGATAAATTGGGAGGAACATGTCTTAATCGCGGGTGTATTCCGACAAAATCCTTTTTACATTCATCCGATTTATATTCAGAAGTCAAAAATAATACTTGCGGGATAGAGGCGGAAAACATCAAATTTGATTTTTCAAAGGTTGTTGAAAAGAAAAATAATACCATAGAAAAAATAAGAAAATCACTGGAACTTGCGGTTAAAAATTCAGGTGTGAAAACGGTTTACGCTGAGGCTTGTATTAGGGATAAAAATACTGTTTTTGCAAATTGTGAAGAATATAAATTTGACAAAATTATTCTCGCAACCGGTGCTAAACCGAGAGTTATAAAAGGATTGGAATTTGATGGTGATTTCATATTGAGTTCTGATGATATTTTGGAAATTCAGAAATTGCCGAAATCAATTCTCATAGTTGGTTCAGGTGCAATCGGGATTGAGTGGGCAAGAATTTTATCAAACTTTGATGTGGAAGTTACTATTGTAGAAATGGCTGAACACCTCGTTCCTCTTGCTGACATAGAGGTGTCCAAGAGAGTGGAACGTATATTTAAACAGAAAAAAATAAAATTCTATCTCAATGATTGTGTGGAAAATGTTGAAAATAAACAGGTTACATTGAAAAGCGGAATTGTTTTAGCACCGGAAAAAATTCTTGTTGCTGTCGGAAGAGTTCCTGTTTGTCCGGCATGTGAGTGTGAGACGATTCTGGGTGATGCATGCGGCGAAATTCAACTTGCGCATTATGCAATACATCAGGCAAAACAAGAGGTACTTGGCATTCCGTTTGACAAAAAACTTGTTCCGGCGGTTATATATGGTGAACC
>JAFXYU010000055.1 GCA_017541565.1 bacterium
CCTGTATGGTTAACCTCAGAAGAATGAGATATAAAATGATGTGTGAGGTATACAGAAATGGAAGAAAATAGTTTCGTCGAACTTGCGCAAAAAGCCAAAATTGCATCAAAAAAGATTGCGGTTGTTTCTACTGAAATAAAAAATAATGCCCTTAATAATATTGCAGAAGCAATAATGGAAAACCAAGATAAGATTTTTGAATCAAATAAAAAAGATTTAATTGCAGCGGAAAGTCTTGTAAAAGAAGGCAAGATCACGCAATCAACTTTCAATCGTCTGAAACTTGACGAAAATAAAATGCGGGATATGATACAGGGAATTATTGATATTTCAAAACTTGATGACCCTGTCGGCAAAGTCCTTTTAAAAAGAGAACTTGATAAAGGACTTATTTTGACAAAAAAATCCTGCCCGATAGGTGTTTTAGGAATAATTTTTGAAGCAAGACCTGATGTAATTTCTCAGATTTCCGCATTAGCGATTAAATCTTCAAACGCTGTTATATTAAAAGGCGGAAAAGAGTCCGTTAATACAAATACAGCAATTATGAAAATTATACAAAATGCTTTAAATAAAACTGAAGGTTTCCCTAAAAATGTTCTGAATCAAGTATTTTCACGCGACGATGTCGCAGAAATGCTAAAGCAGGATAAATACATAGATTTAATTATTCCAAGAGGCGGAAACAGTTTAGTTAAATTCATAAAAGAAAATACAAAAATTCCTGTCCTTGGTCACGCTGACGGGATTTGCCACATATTCGTTGATGAAAGTGCGGATTTTAATAAGGCAGTTAATATTGTTGTTGATTCAAAAACGCAGTACCCAAGCGCATGCAATTCCGTTGAAACTTTACTTATTCATAAAAACTTTGCTCAGGCACAAAACTTGTTAGAAAAATTAAAAAATTCAGGGATTAAACTTATTGCAGAACCGGAAAGTTGGCATAAAGAGTATTCGGACAAAATACTTGCATACAAGTTTGTCGATTCGATAGAAGAGGCAATTGAGCATATTAACACATATTCTTCCGGTCACACAGAATCGATTATCACAGAGAATAAAAACAATGCCGACTTGTTCATGAACGGAGTAGATTCTGCGGGAGTTTACCACAACGTATCAACAAGATTTGCTGACGGTTTCAGGTACGGTTTCGGCGCGGAAGTCGGTATTTCTACAAATAAAACTCATGCCAGAGGGCCTGTAGGGTTGGAAGGTTTAACTATATACAAATACAACATTGAAGGAAACGGCGAAATCGTAAAAGATTATGTTGAAGGAAGAAAAACCTTCAATCACAAAGATATTTAAAAGGGGATATTAATGAGAATAGGGGTTATAGGACTCGGGCTTATCGGCGGGTCAATATTTAAAAACATATTAGAAAACAAAAAACACGAACCGGTTGGAATTTCAAGAACTGTTAATGAGTTCAACGTAAGCAATAATTACGAAAACCTCAAAGAGTGTGACCTTGTTTTTGTGTGTACCCCTATGAATAAGACTTTGGAAATTTTGGACAAACTAAATTGTATTTTAGATAAAAAAACTGTAGTAACAGATGTATGCTCTTTAAAAGAATTTGTATCCAAAAAAAATTATAATTATAAGTTTATCCCTTCGCATCCGATGGCAGGAACAGAACATAGCGGTTGGGAATATTCTTTCCCTGACTTGTTTAAAGGTGCAACGTGGGCAATTACACCGAGGGAAGATACAGATAAACAAGACTTTGAACTTTTAAAGGGAGTTATTGAAGAACTCGGTGCAAATGTTATTTTGACTACTCCGCAGGAACACGACAAAGCGGTTGCATTAATTTCTCATGCACCTATGCTTATTGCACAGGCACTTTGCAAAAACATTGAAGACAACAGACTTGCACAAAATCTTGCTTCTTCAGGATTCAGAGATACAACAAGGCTTGCGCTTTCCAATACGGAAATGGCAAATGATATGATTGTTATGAACAGAGAAAACATTAAAGACGTTGTAAAAATGCTCAATTCAAACATAGAAAAATTATTCGCCTCCGATTATAAACAGGAAGCAAATAATATAAAAACTTTTAGACAAAATTTGTACGAATAAACTAATCTAAATCATAGTCAAGCATTGATATGACTTTAACCCCTGCGGATTCAAGTTTTTCTCTGCCCTTCAACGGATTTAATTCAATAATAAATGCAGACGCTACAACTTCCGCACCAACTTTTTTACAAAGATTGCATGCTGCTGTTGCAGTACCGCCGGTTGCGAGCAAATCATCAATTACAATGACTCTGTCGCCGGCTTTAAGAGCATCTGCATGCATTTCTATTGTATCAATACCATATTCAAGAGAATATGATTCTTTAATTGTGTCTGCAGGAAGTTTATTAGGCTTTCTGATTGCAATAAATCCGGAATTAAGTTTGTAAGCAAGCGCAGCGCCAAAGATAAACCCTCTTGATTCAATACCTGCTACATAATCTACTCTTTCATCCTTGAATTTTTCATAAAGATAATCTACCATATACTGCATTGACTGTTTATCTTTAATAGCAGTTGTGATATCCAAAAATAAAATCCCCGGTTTCGGAAAATCCGGAACTTGTCTGACATGTTCTCTAACGTATTCACATTTGTCCATTGTAATTGTCATTTTAATACCTCTTGTAACTTATTTTGTACTTCTTGAATTTTATCCTGTAATTTTTTTATTTCCTTATTAATTCTGTCCTTAATCTTTTCACGTTCTTCCCTAACCAGTCCGTGTGCTGTTTTTCCCCAATTCATATCCTTTTTACATAAAAGAATTTTACCAAATATAAATAATTCCATCGGAAACCATATTATAAGAAAATAAATTGTGGTAATAAATGCTTGACCCAATGCTTCAATTCTCGGAACATTGTCGTATCTTCTTAAACTGTACCTTATAAGAGCAAAGAATCCAAACCATACAACTGATGCAACAATTAATGATGACCAAAGAACGTTATGCAAACTGTATGGGTCAACCTTATCAGCAAAAAGTTTTATTATTCTGAAAATAACTTCCATCATAAACCAAAGCGGCATTATGAACTGGGTAATGTATATTGTCATGTCCAATTGCGCCCTTAATGACATCTTTTTGGAATTAATAGCCGCCCAAAAGTATTCCAAGTACCTTCTGATTGTTCCTTCCAG
>JAFXYU010000056.1 GCA_017541565.1 bacterium
GGCAGAGAGCGGGAAGTCACTCGTTGAGATGGAAGAAGATATATATGAACTTGCTGGAACTCGGTTCTATACGGACAGAATAGATTTGAAACTCGATTCTCAGGAAGAAATAAAACCGATTTTAAACGATGTCAAAAAGTTGAAAACAGTAGGAAAATATGTGGTAAACACGATTGATACCAAAGACGGAGTAAAACTTATGCTTGGCGATACTACAAAAATTCTTGTGCGTCCGAGCGGAACAGAACCTCTGTTAAGGATTTATTATGAATCAGACAACAAAGAAAAACTTGAAGAACTCAAAGATGAGCCGATTATAAAGTAGCAAAAAAATTTTTTCACAAGTGTTTATCAGAATATGAAAGTATCACAGATTAGCGGAACAAATTTTGAAGGTGTAAAACTGGTAAATCCAAGCCTTGAACATGCAAAATATGTAAAGAAAGTTTTGAAGTCAAACGGGATTCAAGTTACAGGCCGCTCGACTTTTCTTACAAGGGATGACTTTGCATCAAAGCAGAATATTGCAAATTATGTAAGATCGATAAATGAATTTTGTGATTATGAGTGCGGTATGGTATTTTTCCCGCAAGTTCAGGAATCGTGGATTATTAGTAATAGATTTTTTGAACAGAAAATAAAAAAGATTTTGGATTGTCATTATATTGATTCGGAAATAAATATAGGTATTTAATTTTTATTTTCTTCATGGTATTTATAAATATACGGGCGTTTGGCAGGGGTAAATGAAAAACCGCTGAACCAAACTTTCACAAATGGGCTTTTGGCGCAGTTGACTCTGCCGAAGAAAAGGTGACTAAATGTCACGTTTTCTGAGAGGTAGCATCGGAGATGCGCTACCACCCAATCTTGAAAATTAAATACGGGCGTTTGGCGCAGTTGGTAGCGCATCTGAACGACATTCAGAGGGTCACAAGTTCGAGTCTTGTAACGCCCACCATTTGAAATATTTACCCCTATTGGGGCTGACTATTCTTTTTTGTAATCAGAATGAAACTAGATTGCCATACCGGTAATATCTGTGTATGCGGAAATCAGTCTGTTTCTGACCTGTATTGCCATTTGCATACTCAAAGATGCTTTTTCCGCTGCAATCATTGCGTCGTGTATGCTTGTTGCACCGCCCATTGCAATATCTTCTTGCATTCTTTCGGCTTCAAGTTTCATGCTGTTTACGGAATTCAAGCCGTCATAAAAAGCATTACCCATTTTTGTTGCAAAGTTACCGAGTCCTTCGGGATCGTTTTTGTCGTGAACAGGATAGTGTTTTGATGCTGCTTCAAGAGTTTTTTCAAATTCACTTGGTGCTGTATCATCAAACACAAACGAAGAATTTTGTTCCAAAAATTTGTTATAATCTGCAATAGCATTAAGATTATAGGTTGTATTAAAATGACTTACTTCTGTTGAAAAACTCATACTCTACCCCGCTAAATATTCATGGCACTTTGCATCATTGTCTTAACGTTCTCAGCAACGGTTGCGTTTGCTTGATAAGCCTTTGATGCTGAAATCATACCCACCATTTCTTCTACAATATTAATGTTTGGCAAATCTACGTACCCTTCTTCATCTGCATCGGGATGAGAGGGGTCATAAACCGTTTTAACTCCGTTTTCAGACTCATATATTTCATCAACTTCTACACCGCCCGTGTTCATACCGTTATTTAGGGCAATATTTGCATTAATCAATAAATTTCCTGTTTTTGGGTCAAATTGTGCGTCCGGACTGTTGCTTTGAAAGTTTGAAAAACCTCTGTTCAGAGCATCTTCATAAATTGTTCTGAAAGCAACATCTTTTTTGATATAAACGCCCTTTGAACCGTCAGGACGGCGAGTCGTGTTTACGTTTGCAATATTACTTGCAATCGTATCCATTTTTACTCTCTGTGCGGTCATACCCGAGCCTGCTATATCAAATATGTTAAAACTCATTTTTCTCCCCTTTTAGGTTATATTTTATTGACCTCTTATTACTTCCGAAAGTCCGGAGAACTGTCTTCTTTCTAGATTTGAAAGAACCAGATATTTTGTACCGGTCTTCGACAAATCCATCATTTCTCGTTCAAGTTCAACGTTGTTGCCCTTAGAATCCGAACCGCTGTATATATCCGTAACCAACTGCGGTTTGAATTGGTCATAAACATTGGATTTTAGGTACGCTTTTTCCTGAAGTGTCGGTGTGCGATATTTGTGAACCTCTCCCGTAAAAACGTCAACCATCGGAGGTTTGTATTCAATACTGTTTAATCCTTTGATGTAATCTTTAAGGTCTTCGCGCTCCTGAATTTCCGCAAGTTGGCTTTCGAACGCAACTTCTTTTCTCTGAAAC
>JAFXYU010000057.1 GCA_017541565.1 bacterium
GCCTTCTGCAATCATAAGTTCGCGTTTTGCACGCGGGATGTTAGGATTGTAGCGGTAGGATTTGATATATGCTTCCAAATCATCCTTTGCTTGTTTAAGATATGCCCACGCTTTATTTTTTTCAGAATCTCCTACCCAGAATCTAAAAGTTTTATCAATGCTTGATCCGGAATAAATCTTTTTCAAATTCTTTTTATGTTGATCTTTTTCAATATAATCGCTTATAAGAACCGTCTCTAAAGATTCGTCTTCATTCAGAAGTTTATATATACTTTCCAGAAATTCAACGCCGTCATTTTGGTAATTTTCCCAACAATTTTCGCAATCCGAGGATATTGTTAGCAGATGATTTTCATCAGGAGAAACAAGCAGCTTGTTTTGAATGGTTTTAATTTTTTCATACAAATCTCCGGCTGCCATCTGAGCGTTTATACCCGCATATTCAAAGTTTATCAGATTCGGAATTGAACGGTCACGGAAAATTATATCAATATTGGATTTTTTTGTTTGATAATTATAAACCTTTAACAGATGATAAGGGTCACTCAGATTGCCTTTAAAATCCCTGACAAAATTGAAGTTTATAGAAGCAGAAAGAATACACTCGTCTGAAATAGTCCATTTTATGCCCTCTCTTGCAAACATACCAAGAGTTTTTGGACCGATACAAAGTTCCGGCGGCCACATTCCTTTGGGACGAACACCGAATACTTCTTCAATTCTGTCAAGAGCGTTTCTTATTTGTACTTTTGCATCATCCAGCATTCCCAACGTCGGCGGAATCCCTTCGGAAGTGACTCCGGTTTTTGCTGAAGCCTTGATATCAATCAAAATAGGAAGGATTGCGTGATAATACGGACTTGTCGTAATTTCTATTCTGCCTTCCTGAATATATTTTCTTATGGTCGGTACAATTTCCCTAATTATACTTCTTTGTATATTCAGAATTTCAATTCTGTCTTCTCTCGTATATCCCCATTTTTTATCCCACAATTCTCTCAATCTCGGGTATCTGTCAAGGTGAACAGGGTCAATCCACACAAGGTTGAAAACTGCCATCAAGTCGGAATACTCTTGAGGTGAGAACATATCCGTCGTTACGTTTTCGGTAGAAAAACGCTTTTGGAATAATCCTGTGTACGTTTCACTCCTGTATACCATAGTTTCAAACTTCGTCATAAAGAAGTTGTTTATAATGAAGGATTTTTCTTCTTCAGTCAGGTTGTATGTATCTTTTATGCTCAGTTCCGAATGAATATCGTGGCAGTCATCATTTTCGTACGCAATAATGGCATCTAACAGTGCGGGAACTATGTCAAAGTTCAACTTTAATCTGGGGAATTTTTCCAAATAAAGCACCATGTCAAGATAGTCTTTGACAGCATGAAGTCTTACCCACGGCATTAAATATGTACCTTCCAACTCATAAACCGGTTGATGCATATGCCAATAAATTGCGAGTGACAGTTTTTTCTGAGTGTTCATTACATTAGAGTATACAAAAAATGAAGAAGTTTAGCAAGTCGTATTGTAACAACTCGTAAACATTCCATGTTTTTTATCGATTTTTGTAGTATAATAATTCCGGACATTTTAAGGAGAAGAAAATTGAGTATTATTGAAGGTTTACTGACTGTTACAAATCAAAAATTCTGTATTGTTGTATCTCGTTTCAATGAGTTTATCACGGCAAAACTTTTATCCGGTGCAATTGATGAACTTAAACGTCACGGTGCAAAAGATGAGAATATTGATATTGTATGGTGTCCCGGTGCTTTTGAAATACCTTTTGTTTCCAAAAAATGTGCATTATCAGCAAAATATGATGCAATCATAGCGTTGGGTGCTGTGATAAAAGGCTCTACTTCTCATTATGATTATGTGTGTGCCGAAGTGTCTAAAGGAGTTGCTTCTGTCGGCTTGGAAACCGGTGTTCCTGTAATATTCGGTGTTCTTACAACTGATAATATTGAACAGGCAATAGAAAGAGCGGGAACAAAATCCGGAAACAAAGGATCTGATGCTGCAAAATCTGCAATCGAAATGGTTAGTTTGGTCGGTCAAATAGGGTGACAAAATGACGGTGAAATAGTGTGAAGAGGTGATTTTATAAAAATCAGTGTTTCACAACTTATACAGAGGCAGTTTTTATAACCACTTATTCACTTAATCACTTAGCGAAGCGGAGTCACTTATTCGCCTAAAGAAAAGGAGTGTGTGTTATGTCTGAAATGATTACCGAGTACAGGAATGAAAATACCAAGAACATTGACCTTTTATCAACAATTGATATCGTAAGGAAAATTAATGAAGAAGATAAACTCGTTGCTCTTGCAATTGAGGATGAACTCCCTAATATTGCAAAAGCGGTTGATATGATTGCAAAACAATTCCTTATGGGCGGAAGGTTGTACTATTACGGCGCAGGTACATCCGGAAGAATCGGTATTTTAGATGCATCTGAATGCCCTCCGACATTCGGTGTTGCTCCCGATATGGTGCAAGGATTTATTGCGGGCGGTGATAAGGCAATTAAACTTGCTGTTGAAGGTGCTGAAGATAATATTGAAAACGGTGAAAAAGATGCGGAGATTCTGACGGACAAAGATGTTTGTGTTGCAATATCCGCAAGCGGAAATCCTAAATATTTGCTTGGTGTTTTAAGAAAAGCGGAAGAAAAAGGGTGTAGGACGATTGCACTTACTTGTAACCACGAGGCTTTGATTCTTGATGAGGCACGTTTGGGTATTTGTGTTGAAGTCGGACCTGAAGTAATTGCGGGTTCAAGCAGAATGAAAGCGGGTTCGGTTCAGAAAATGGTTCTTAACATGCTTTCAACGGGTGCGATGATAAAGATAGGTAAAACCTATGAAAACTTTATGATAGATTTGATGCCGACAAACGAGAAACTAAAGGACAGAGCAATAAGAATTGTAGCGGAAATTGCAGGAGTTAATGCATCAAAAGCATTCCAAACATTAACGGAAGCGGATTGGAAAGTCAAAACGGCAATAGTTATGCTTGTCTGCGAACTAACAAAAGATCAGGCAAATGAAGCCCTGCGCAAGAATTGCGGAGTATTGAGAAGAACACTAAAAAGCCTTATAGAAGCTTAGACTTTTTCCGTAAAATCAAGCTCATATCCGGAAAATTTAGTCAAATATTCTTCAACAGAGGTTCCAAATCCGTCTTTGGCATTATCTTTCCCGTTTGTTGCAAGATAGTTGTAGACGGCCTTTGGGCCTTTTAAGTGTGCGCCCAAAATCAAGCCGGATGCAGTTATTCTTTGTCCCTTGATAACAACGTAACCATCTTCATTAAGAAATTTTGTTGCATCAACATAATATTTTTTGCCGTTTTTGTCTTTCATTTCTATTTTTTTTAAATATCCCCAGAGTCTTGGCAACCATCTCTTAAAAGCATCTTCTTGTGCTTGCGGGTTATTTAAAAAATCTTCCTTTGAGTAGACCCCGTTTTTACCGGTATAACTTCCATCACTTTGATTGCGATAATCCAAATCAATAAGTGCTAATTTGCCAAACTGGTACATTCCAAGATATCCCAGATCATTTACTTTCTTGTAATTATTAGATGATTCTCTCATACCGACGGCTTTTTTTAATTCATTATATCCGCCTAAATTTTCTTTTTTAGGAATATTTGTATCCTTTGCAGGTGGTGTGATTTCTTTTTCCGGTACAGGATTTTCAACTTCTGTTTCAAAATCAATGCTGAGTTTAGCACCGTTGATTTCTATATTCTCAATTCCTGCATTTGCATCAAATCTGACGCTTGTTATACCAAGCTTTTCAAAGAGGAATTTGTATTTTTCAATTCCGAAATATTTTCGCAGTAATGATAAATCTTTTAGTGAAACACTATCCGAATCCCCGTCTAACATACCGATTTTTTCAAAAATAGAAATGTTTTTATCTGCCAAAAGTGTTATATCAACATTTTCAATATCAGCAAGTTTACCGTCATTAAACAATAGTTTTGAAGGTTTAGAATCTTCTCCGGCTCTTGTATATGTTACTTTACAATTGCCGTCTGCTTTTATGTCTTTTAAAAATAATTTTTGAAATAATGTGGGCTCGCTCATATTACACCTCATCTATATAAAGTCTTTTTAAGTGTTAAAATTTCAAAATTTAAAAAATTTTTACAAAAATTAATAAATACTCAGAAGTTAGAGTATTCAACTATTTTATAGTATAATATTCGTAAAATAAGATATTGGGGGTGCAAAAATGAAATTAACGGTACTTGGACCGGGGTGTTGGGGATTAACGCTTGCGTGGCTGTTGAATGATAATTTTGACGAAATCACTGTTTGGGGACGCGAAAGTGATTTGAACGAAGATTTGGTTGTGAACAAACACTGTTCTAAACCGCTTGAGGTTCAATTGGATAAAAAGGTTGTTATAACTTCCGACCTTAAAAGTGCCATAAATTGTGCGGATATAATCCTGACAGTTGTTGCAACTTCAGGTGTCAGACCTGTTTGCGAACAATTAAAAGCGGCAGGAATTAATCCGAATACGCCGCTTGTCAATGCGTCTAAGGGTTTGGAACTCAATTCTCTTATGAGAATGAGTGAAGTTATCAAAGACGTACTTCCGAACCAAAAGGTTGTTATTCTTTCAGGTCCTACTTTGGCAAAAGAAGTACTGATGGGCAAGCCTACGGCGGCGTCTGTCGCTTGCGAAGATTTGGAAGTAGCGGAATTTGTTCAAAAAACGCTCAATGTACCTAATCGCTTTAGGCTTTATACCAATACTGATGTAATCGGAGTTGAACTGGGTGGAAGTTTGAAAAATGTTATAGCAATCGCTTCAGGTTTTGCTCATGCAATGGATTTAGGTGACAATTGCATGGGAACTCTCTTGACAAGAGGTATGGCGGAAATAGTAAGACTCTCAATAAGATTGGGGGCTAATCCTTCTACTCTTTACGGGCTTTCCGGCATGGGTGATTTAATTGCAACCTGTTCAAGTCCAATGTCCAGAAACTATACTGTAGGCTCAATGCTTGGAAAGGGTAAGAAAATTAACGATATTCTTGCGGAACTTGGTTCTGTTGCGGAAGGTGTTAAAACTTCCAAGGCAGTATGTGATTTGGCTAAGAAATTGGAGATAGAAGTTCCTGTCTCAAGTGCGATTTATGAGGCAGTTTACACGGATATTACACCGCAGGAAGTTTTATCAAAACTTATGAACAGAAAACTCAAAAAGGAAGAAACTTATGATAAAGTATGCCGTTAAGTATCTTAAAAATGTCTTTTATCCTTTAAAAGGGGTAAATGATGATATTACGATAGAAAATGATTCTCTTGTTCTGGTACGTACGGAAAAGGGTGAAGAGGTTCTAAAGGCTTTTCTTGTCAACAGTGAAATTGCACAACTCTTTGAGAAATCTCCAAAAACTCCTGAGCCGTTTGAGTTCATCCGTGTAATGACGCAAGAAGATATGATGATTTATGAAGATTTGAAGAAAGAGGAAGTTACTTCATTTTTCAAATGTAAAGAACTTGTCCAGAAACACAATCTTGTTATGAACCTTGTTCAGTGCCGAATTACCTTTGACAGAAGAAAAATCTCTTTTTACTACACTGCTCCGGAAAGGGTTGATTTTAGAGAACTTCTGAAGGATTTGACTCAGGTGTTTAAACGTATGAGAATAGATTTGCGTCATATAGGTGTCAGGGATGAATCTTCAATTATGGACGGATGCGGTATTTGCGGAAAACCGTTCTGCTGTTCATCTTGCTTGAGAAAATTTGAATCTATAAACGTAAAACTGGCAAAGGACCAAGGGATGCCGATTACACCGTCTAAAATATCCGGAACTTGCGGAAGGCTTCTTTGCTGTTTAACTTATGAGTATTCAAATTATATAGAGGCTGCAAAAGGTATGCCTCCGGTAGGTTCGACTGTTATGACTCCGTCAGGATTGGGCAAAGTTTGTTTTATACAGTTTTTGAATAATACGGTTGCCGTAAAATTTGAAGACGGTAAAATCAAAGAATTTACAAAAGAAGAAATCGAAATGGTCGATGCTGATGTTAACGTGGATATTGATGTTAACAGAATAAATAATTATTCGGCGGCAGATGATGAAAAAGTTGATGCAAAACAACTTAAACAATTGGAAGATGACAGAAACAGTTCAACAGGAAACGTGTAAGAGGTAAAGGGGTAAATAAATTAAATTTGTCATTTTGCAAATTAGCGAAAAATTTTTAAAATATAATAAAAGGAGGCAATATGTTAGAAAGAATAGAAAAATTGCAGGTAATTTCACTTGGTATATTGATAGCATTGGGACTGGTTGTTTCTACTAAGATGGTTTCATCTTCAATATCTAAAAACGAAATTTCGGTTACGGGTTCTGCGTATGAAATAGTAAAATCGGACAAGGGAACTTTGGAGTTTGAAATTCAGGTAAAAAAACCGACAAGACAAGAAGCATATAAAGTTGCTCAGGAACAGTTAAAAACAGTTCAGCAATATTTGAAAAATAAAAAAATTGAAAAAATTGAGATAAAAACACCTAACATGTATCCCATTTACAAAAATGATTCAAGAGGTTATTCAACAAACGAAGTAGACCACTACAATTATACTCAATATGTTTCTATAGCGGCGGATGATGTTGAATTAATAAAAGAAATTTCAACAGATATAACAAGTTTAATTAACAGCGGAATTGTAATCAATGTAAATACACCATCGTATGATTATTCAAAATTACCGGAATTGAAAGTTTCATTATTGGAAAAAGCGTCTAATGATGCAAGAAACAGGGCAGTTTCAATGCTTAAACCTTCTCACAACAGAGTCGGAAAGATTTCTGCCGTAAGAATGGGTGTTTACCAAATCACTCCGGTTGATTCAACAAATGTTTCCGACATGGGTATTAATGATACTTCAACCATTGATAAAAAGGTTACTGCTGTCGCAAACGTAACTTTCAGAATTAAATAAGTAAAATACAAATATTATAATGTTCGCGAGCGGCTGAAAATACAGTTGCCCGCGAATTATTTTGGATTAATATTGTAAAAAATTTGAAATATATAAAACTATTGTGTACTATAATAGAAAGAGCGCTTTTTGTTTTAAAACAAGGGAGTGAATTTAATGAAGAAAAGATTTATAACATCCGGTTTAATATTGTTATCTGCTGTATTGGCGGGTATAAGTTCAGTGTATTCTGCAACACCTGCGGAATTATATGATGATGTATGGATGATAGTTAATAAAAAATACTATGATCCTTCCGATAATTGTCAGGATTGGGCAAAATGGCGTTACCGATATGAAAACAAACTCAAAACCAAAGAGGATGCCTATGTTGCTATAGAAACAATGCTATCCAGTTTGGATGATCCGTACACGCGTTTTCTTGACCCAAAAGAATTTTCGGAAGAAAACCAATCAATTAAAGGTTCTCTGAAGGGTATAGGAACTCAAATCGGACTTAGGGACGGTCAATTGGTCATTATTGCACCTTTGGAAGATTCTCCTGCGGAAAGAGCCGGACTTCAAGCAGATGATTATATACTTGAAATAAACGGAGAAAGCACAAAAGGTATAAATGTTGATGCGGCAGCCGATAAAATAAGAGGTGAAAAAGGTACTACCGTAACGCTTTTGATACAAAGAAAAGGCGTTCCCAATAAGATTTATTCAATCGTAAGAGATGAGATTGAAATTAAATCCGTATCTACAAAAACGCCTTTTGAAACACCTATACCAAAAGACATACAGTACATAAGACTGAGTTCTTTTATAAGTAAGAATGCTTCGGGAGAAATTGAAACAATTTTAAATAATTCAAAAGATGCAAAAGGTTTTATTATAGATTTGCGTTCAAATCCGGGCGGGCTTTTAACTAATGCTATTTATATATCTGATATGCTTTTAAAGGGTGGTGTCATTGTAAGTACTGTTGACAGAGACAGTTATAAATCTACAACAAGAGCACGTCATCAGCAGGTTACGGATAAACCGATTGTTGTATTAATAAACAAGGGTTCGGCTTCAGCAAGCGAGATTTTATCCGGTGCATTAAAAGATAATAACAGAGCGACGATTGTAGGTGAGCAGTCCTACGGCAAAGGACTTGTTCAGGAAATCAATAAACTTCCGGATGAAGCAGGCTTGAACATAACAATTCAGAGATATTTAACTCCTTCGGGAACGGATATTCATAAAAAGGGTATTACGCCCGATGTTGTGGTAGAATTGACTAAAGAAAATGCTGATGCGAAGGACGATGTTCAACTCAAAAAAGCAATAGAAATTTTGGAAAGCATGACATGTCTTGTACAAAAGAATGGATAATAGGTACAAATAAAAAGGACGGAAAGTCTGTATTAGACTGTCTTCTGGAATCAAGGGGAATAAAAGGAGATAAAGCCAAAGAGGAATTTTTAAATCCGCTTAGTATTACTCTTATGCACCCGAATGCTTTTTGTGAAATGCAAAAGGCTGTCGGAAGAATTTGCAAGGCAATTGACGAAAAAGAAAATATCCTGATATATGGGGACTTTGATGCTGACGGTGTTACATCAACATCAGTTCTTGTAAAGACTCTTTCTTATCTTGGCGGTGTTGTTGATTATTATATTCCGGACAGAGATACCGAAGGACATGGACTTAATACAAAATCACTTGTAAAACTTCTCACTCAAAAAAAACCTAAACTTGTTATAACAGTTGATAACGGTATAAGCAGTGTTGAAGAGGTTAAATTCATAAACAGCTTTGGGCGTGATGTTATTATAACGGATCACCATGAAGCACCTGATGAAGTACCTTCCGCTTACGCAATAATTAACCCAAAAGCAATGAATGCTTTGGATGAGAAACTAACACCATCACAGATAGAGTCGATGACATCACTTGCGGGAGTGGGTGTTGCATTCAAACTGGCTCAGGCAGTACTGGAAAAATATGAAAAATTGGAATACAGTTACGAATTGTTACCCTTTGTAGCAGTGGGAACAATTGCTGATATTGTCCCTCTGATTGGCGAAAACAGATATTATGTTACAAAAGGGTTAGAACTCATTGCAAACGGAAAACATTACGGCTTAAAACGGATGTTGGATACGGCAGGAATAGGAACGGAAAACGGGCTTACTGCCGAGCAGGTGGCATTCACCATTGCGCCGAGAATTAATGCATCAGGAAGGTTGGATTCGGTAGATGCGGCAATAAAGGTCATGATTTCGGAAAACAAGCAGGAAATTGAACTTGCGATTATGCAGTTGGAGAATTTCAACAAATTAAGACAGGAAATGTGTGCCAGAATTTTTGAAGAAGCGGATGAAATTTGGAAAAAATCAGGGAATCGTGATAACGCAATAGTTCTTTTTTCTAAAGATTGGCATATCGGTATAATAGGAATTGTCGCTTCAAAATTTGTTGAAAAATACTATAAACCAACTTTTATAATGAATTATAATGAAGAAAGCAAACTGTTTCGATGTTCGGCAAGGGGGGTAAAGGAATTAAACCTCTATGACATAATATCTAATATTTCGGAATATCTTGAAGGATACGGAGGGCATAAACTGGCGGCAGGATTTACTTTTACCGGAGAAAAAGTAAATTTTGAAACAGTTAAAAAAGCCCTTAATCAAACGATAGATGAGATGTTGAACGGTAAAAAACTCGTCCCGTCTTTAGATATTGATATGGAAATTTCAATGAACGATATTGATGTATCACTTGTTGAAGAACTTTCGAAACTAGAGCCATACGGAGCATCTAATCCGTCGCCAGCTTTTGTGATTAACAACCTGACTTTAAAACAGAAGAAACTTATGGGTTCTACAAAAGAACATCTGAAACTTTCAGTCGAGGGACCGAATGGTTTAGTTGATTGTGTTTGGTGGTCAAGAGGAGATATTCCTCTAGTTGCCGGAGATAAACTCGATATAGCGTTTGCTCCTCAAATCAACGTGTTTAACGGTGTTACATCTGTACAATTGGTATTAAAAGATGTTCACTCTGATGTATTAAAAAAGGAAAGTGATACAAAACAGAAAGTATATGATCACAGGAAAAAGACTAATATTCTTTCACAGGTAAACGATTATATCAAGAATTCAAAACTGGAAATATCAGTTTTTGTTGAAGACAGAAGTATTCAAGAAGGATTGAAACCTTATAAGAGTATTGTGGAATCAATTATAAACAGAAATACTGCTTCAAAAGCGGATGTTTTAATGTTTTTTGACTATCCGGCAGATGCGGATATTTTGGAAGATTTGTTGAATAAGGTGGCGCCCAAGGCTTTGCACTACATGAGTTATCAGACGGTTTTTAACAGAGAAAAATATGAAGAAGATATTTTGAAAACATTTTCAGGAATGATAAAGTATACATGTAATAATCAGGAAGGGAATTTCAAGATATCTCGTGCGGCGTCCGCTCTTGGTATAACCGATGCCGCAGTTGAAGTTTTGCTTGAAATGTTTGAAGATGCCGGAATGATAAAAATTCTTAAAAGAGAAGAAACGGAATTTTGTATAAAATTTGTTTCGGCAATTGAGTTTTCAAAAACCATGCATACTCAAAAGTATGCGGAATTTGTCGAAATTATGAATACGATTATAGATTACAAAAAACATTTTTCTGCAATCGAACTTGAAACTTTATCTTAAACTGTAGCAATTTCTTATTACACCGTTCAAATCTCTGGTGTATGCAATAAGATCGATATAGTTCGCGTGGCGGTCAAATACTCTTGTTTGTCCGACTCGCCCGTCATAATAGTTAAGTGTAGTTCTTTTTAAACCTTTATTCATAGTTGTTACAACTACAATATCATCCTCTGAAACATTTTCTATGCCGGATTGTTTCAGTCGTTCTACTATTTTTTTGATAGACGTCATGTAACAATCTCTATTGTAATTATTTCCAAATCTGTTTGCGTCTGCATAGTCCTGAAAATCATTTGGATCCGGTATACGGGTTAATTTATTAAAGGGTTCATGTTGTTCTTCATAAGTTTTTGTTTCATATTTGCTTGAATAAGGACTTTTCATTGTTTGTTCAAAACCGATGGCATTTCCGTTTTTGTCGGTAATAAATTTACAGGTTCTTAAAGGTTTGCTTTCGAGTTTATCTTCAGTAATTCTAATGCTGTATACCGTCTTTTTGTCTTTGTCATAGTAGAATGCTTCTGAACCGATGCAGAACAAGTCCTTGGTGTGGATAGGTCTTCCAAGTTCCATTTTAAGATCAAAAGCGGTTTTTTTCTTTTGTTCGACATCAATATTCAACAGTTCCGGATTTTTAATTCTCAGACCTGCACATATAATATCACCTCTTTTTAGATCATTTACACATTCTACAAAAGGCTTTGCACCAAAGTGACTTGTAGCACCTTTAAGTTCGTTTGCCAATATAATTTTTGAAGTGACTTCGCTCAATTCTATGGGTGGTGTGATTTTAAATAATGTACCATATTTTGTTCTTGCAGATAGTGAATATGCATCGGATTCGGTATGATAGATTCCTTGTTTATTAAGTAAATTTTTAAGTTCCGTATTCATTTCTGAGGGTTGTGTAATTCCGTTATCTTTGTAATGGTCAGACATATTTGTTATAGAACCTAACAGTAAAGCAGGAAGACTACTGCCTGCCAGCCACTCTACTCTGTTTGGAATTTTGCCTCTAAAAGTCTCAACCGAAGTGGTAGACTGGATTCTGCTTGATAATATCGGTGATATGTACATTTCTAACTCCTGTAAATCTAAAACGTATATAGTTTATAAAACGTATAAAAAAATTTTTTGCTATCTTGTTTTATTATTTTACTTTACATCCCCTCTGTTTGTGTTAGCATGGCATTATAAGGAGATATATTATGAAAAATTATGAATTACTAACAATTTTTAAACCGAGTTTGGATTCGGATGAACTGGACAAAGCAGTA
>JAFXYU010000058.1 GCA_017541565.1 bacterium
CTGATTTGCTTTCGCCTCCTAACCATCAAGGACTTTATTCGATAGAAGAAAGTGTTCAGAAGATGTTTTTATCTATGAATTGTGCTTTTAAATTTAAAGTTCCTGTTGCAATTAAGGTTGCGGCATCTTCAACAAGTGTAAGCGTATATAATAATCTTCTTCGTGACCCATATAATATCGTAGGCGGTTTCTTTATTGACGGTCTGCAAGGAGGAACGGGCGCAGCTCACGAGATTTCTTTAAACCACACAGGTCATCCGATTGTTTCAAAACTGAGAGATTGCTATTTGGCTGCTGTTCATCAGGGAAAACAAGGTCAAATTCCTATTTTCGCAGGTGGTGGAATCGGAATGAACGGGAATCTTGCGGCAGATACATTTAAAATGATATGTTTAGGCGCAAGCGGAGTGTTTATAGGTAAATTGATACTTCAAATTGCAGGGTGTGTAGGAAATGATTTTGGCAAGTGTAACGGTTGCAATACAGGTAAATGCCCAATAGGAATTACAACTCAAAATCCAAAATTAATGCAAAGACTTGATGTTGATAGGGTTGCTGAAAATATTGTTAATTATATATGCGCAACAGATATTGAACTTAAAAAACTTCTTGCACCGGTTGGGAATTCAACCTTGCCGATAGGGAGATCTGATGCACTTGTTTGTGTTGATAAAAATGTTGCGGAAAGACTTCAAATACAATACTCCTGCTAAACTAATTCTTCTCCCTCGCCCCTTATGGGAGAGGGTTGGGGTGAGGGGTAAAAGGAAATTAAAATGAAAAAAATAATAAATACAGTTGAAAATGATAAAAGAACTTCTACGCAGAATTTAATGCAAGAGATTTGGAATGCAATTGAAGAAGGAATTACTGAGTTTGAGATAGATGCTTGCGGACAACATAATATCGGAGGTTCGGTTTGGTCTAAAAATGGCGAAGATTTAAACTTTTACGTTACAAATCCCGGTCAACGTGTTGGGGCAATGGGCTCATATGGAACAAATATTTATGTTAACGGCTCCGCTCCCGCTGATACCGGCTGGCTTAATAGTGGTGCAAAAATTGTTGTAAATGGTGATAGTGGTGACACAACAGGACATTGTGCGGCATCAGGGAAAATCTATATAGGCGGAAATGTAGGAACAAGGTCGGGTGCTTTAATGAAAAAAGACCCCAAGTTTGTTGCTCCCGAACTTTGGGTATTAGGTTCAACAGGTTCGTTTTCTTTTGAATTTATGGGTGGCGGAATTGCCGTTGTTTGTGGTTTAAATTGTGAAAATTTGTCATCAGTTTTAGGAGATAGAGCCTGTGTCGGTATGGTTGGCGGAATTATTTACGTCAGAGGAAATATTAAAAATCTCTCAGATGATGTATATTTGCTTGATTTAGATGAAAATGACAGGGAATTTTTAAGAACAGGTTTAAAAACATTTTTGTCAGAAATTCACAAAGACGAATTTTTTAATCAACTGTGCGATTTCGCGCAGACTCCTAATACATCTGCCCCTGCCATATGGCATAAGATAGTTGCAAAAACTTATGAAGAAAGACAGAAACATAATGATATTTCTTTAAAAACATTTAGGGTAAACAAATGGTTTGATGAAATTGGCGGTTCAATATTTTCTGATTTAATTCAAGATGATTTTAAATCATATGATTTAGTTCAAACAGGTATTTCAAGACTACGCAAACCTCATTGGAAAAACTATGCGTATAGCGCACCTTGTGAATACAACTGCCCGATAAAAATTCCGACACAGAAAAGATTTTCACTACTTCGCTCAGGGCGTGTTAAAGAAGCTCTTGAATTGGTTTTAGATTATAGCCCTTTTCCAGCTTCAGTTTGTGGTCAGGTGTGTCCGAATTTATGTTTAAATAATTGTTCAAGAGGAAGTTTTGATGAACCTTTAGATGTCAAAATGCTCGGTAGTTTATCTAAAGACATAAAAATAAAACCTGCTCAAATAACGCATAAAGAACGTATTGCAATAATAGGCAGCGGAGTCGCAGGAATTTCAACAGCTTGGCAGTTACTAAGAAAAGGATATGATGTAGAAATCTTTGAAGCAGATGAAAAAATCGGCGGAAAACTTTCTCAAGTAATACCTGAAGAAAGACTGCATAAAGAAATATTAGAAACAGAACTTGAGCGCTTCAGGGGAGTAAATGGAGAAGATAAGATTCATACCTCAACAAAGGTTACACCTGAACTATTTAATAAGATTGAATCTGAGTTTGATGCAATTGTGCTTGCAATAGGCGGACATAACCCTGTTGTAATACCATTTGAAGGGTATGAAAGATTAATTAAAGGTCTAAACTTTTTAAAAGACTGCAAAAACGGTAAAAAATATAATTTAGGTAAAAAAGTTGTTGTAATTGGCGCAGGAAATGCTGCAATGGATGTTATAACAGAAGTTTATAAACAAGATGGTATCGAAAGTGTCACGGCAATAGATATTCAAGAACCTTCTGCGTTTGAAAAAGAAATCAAAGCGGCTGAGAAACTTGGCGCAAAAATAATGTATCCCTGTTTTACTCAGAAAATA
>JAFXYU010000059.1 GCA_017541565.1 bacterium
GTATAACCTCTTTTGCACCATCTGCAACCATAAATACACCTCCGCCCTTTTCAAAAATATAGTTGGGAGTTTTTGCCTTGTAACCGCGAACATGTCTGTGTACATACTTTGTAAATTCTTTTTTACCAAAATCTTTTCTCTTGTTGACATCCCTATCGCCAATGACAACATAGAACGGCTTTTTCAATTTCTTTGCTTCCGAAATAAATCCTTTCATATTTTTCTGAGTCGGGCGCGCAATGTTGTCACCCGTGAACACTATAAATTCAACGTCTTTTTGCTTATTTACTTCGGAAATTGCCGTTTTCAGTTTCTCATTATTTGCTGATGCATCATACTTGACATCCGTTATTTGTACAAACCTCAAATCCTTTGCCAATACTGAAGGAATAAACAACATCAGCGCCAAAAACAAACCAAATAATTTTTTCATAATATACTCCGATAAGTTTTCAACTAATTCAACAGAATGATTTTACCACGAAAACAGTTTAAAAAGTTCAAAAAAGAGTTATAATATACATGCAACGCACAACTAAAGGGCATAAGGCATGTCTTTTAATTTTGGTGATATCAACCCTCCAGGAATGAAAGCCCAGTCCGCATATAAAGACGGAAGCGGTATGGGCGGCGGCGGCATGTACTTTAAACAGAAGGGCAAACGAAAAGAAGAACCGGACGAAGATTTGTTTGAGCACTCCAGTGACAAGAACGAAGATGAGATTGATTTCGGCAATGTTGCCGATGATGAAATTCCCCAAGACAGCATTGTTAACAAATTCGTAAACTGGTTCCGTATTAATAAAGATTAGTCATAAGTCCAAACAGAAACGCCCTCGTTTTTATTGTGCCAAAATTCTTCCTTTTTTATATTCTTTTTTGGCTATAATGTAGTTATGGCTAAATTTGATTTACACTTGCATACAAGTAATTCTGACGGAAGCGATACGGCAAAGGAGTTGGTATCCAAAATAATTGAAGAAGGGATTGATATTTTTTCCGTGACCGATCACGACACAACGGAAGGCGCACTTGAAACAAGCAAAATCGTTCCCAAGGATAAGAAATTTATTTTAGGAGTGGAACTAACCTGCAAAACAGATGATGTAAAGTGCCACATTCTCGGGTACGGATATAATCCCAATGATGATGGGTTATATAAACTTATCGATAAAGGTAAAATTCTTCGCCGACAAAAACTTGAAACAAGAATAGAATATCTCAAAAAAGTTTGGAACATATATTTGACGCAAGAAGAATTGGATTGGCTTTATTCAAGGAACAGCGTAGTAAAAACTCATTTTGCAAATATCCTTGTATCCAGAGGACTCGCGGAAGATAATGTTTCTGCGATGGCAAAATATTTGGACGGATGTAAAACGGGGAACACCCGATTTGACGGAAGAGAAGCGATTAGCACCCTAAAAAATGCCGGCGCAATTGTTGTTTGGGCACACCCGCTTGGCGGAGAAGGGGAAAAACATGACACGAAAGAAGAGTTTTTGCCAAAACTTGAAACCATGACGGATGCGGGGATTCAAGGATTGGAATGTTATTATTCCAGATATAATATGGAAGAAATCTCTTTTCTTATTGAATGCGCAAACAAGTATAATCTTTATATTACGGGCGGTAGTGACTGGCACGGCACAAATAAAACCGTTCCTTTGGGCAGACTTAATTGCAAAAACATATTCATAGACAGTTCAAAAATCAACCTGCCAATAATTTCTAATCCATTGGCGGAATAATTGTATAATAGAATTTAAACTTTTTCGTCTTTTTAAATTTGCTCTTTATCTTAAATTCATATTTGTAAGGAGTTATCTCATATTTTTCAGGTAAAAGAATAATTAAATCCCTTACATTCCTTGCAACATCCGCCTCTTTACGTCCGATTATAATTGCACCTGATTTCAATACATCCTCATGATTAACCCAAGGATTTTTGTACCCGAAGGTTTCCAAAATCACACGCGGATGATTGCTGCCGTAATTCCTAAACTTAAATGCGTAATTAATGTCACCCCCGACATATTTGAGTTCGGCATTATTCGTTTTTTCCGCCCACATTCTATCAAACTCCGGCAAAATTGTTTGATACGGGAATGACATGTGAAGTTTTGCCTGACACTGCAAAAATATTGCCATAGCAATAAGCCAGCCGAACATAAATACATAGGCAAGTTTTAAACAAAATTTAAAAGTATTTTTGTTAAATTCAATCGGGAAAAAGTAAAACAGAAGAAGTCCTGCAAAACTTACCATCATTGAACCCCACATACCTTGGATTCTGCTGTTTGAAATAAGAGCAATTCCGCCCTGCATTAAAATCGGAAGAAGTCCTATTGATAATATGAATATTTTTTCGGATTTTTCACCTTCTGTTTTTAAGAATTTTATATTTCCAGCCTGCCATGCCAGTAACAAGTACAGGCCGATGCAACTTGCAACCGAAAGCAATTGATCCAAGTAGAATTTTATCGGGAACACAACTCTCCCGTATTTTATCAGGAACTGCGGAGTATTATTCGCACCGACTTCGGTTCTTTCCGCCATATAAATAAAAGAGAAAAATTCATGTTGAAAAAGCCAAATAACATGCGGAAGAATTACCAAAAACCCCGCACCTATTGCAGCATACATTCCTTTTTTCTTAAACTGCTTTCTTTCACAGAGAAGAAGGTGTAAAAAAAGTGCCAAGTACAAGAATATAACCTGATATTTGGTCAGAACTCCGAACGCAGCCGCTATACCAAAAAGAATCCAGTCTCTTAATTTATCCTCTTTTATTGATTTATAGTAATAATACGCAATCATAGGCCATAAAGCCATAGACAAAAAATTGCAATTAAAGTTCTCGTAAAAGGCAACGTATGTAAAATAGTAACAGGAAGAAAGCACCAAAGTCGAACAAATTGCTTTTTCTTCCGTAAGAAAGAATTTGGCAAGTTTATACAGGAATATAAAACCGACTAAAATACAAATCTGCCCTAGAAGATAAATTGCAATATCGCTCTGCCCGAAAAGATTATAAATCCCGCCTGCCAGCCAGCCTGACATTGGCGGATGCTTATTTGTGCCAAAACTTATTAATTCACCCCACGAAATCGCCTCTAATGCGTCATTTCCGATGATATTTCTGAACGATTCCAAAAGCGTCCAGAAAAAAGCATTGAGAAACAAAAACAGGTAAAATAATTTGCCCTTATTCTCTTCCATATTCTTAAAGTTCCCCTAAACCAAAACTGCTTTGTGAAAATGCTTTTTACCTTTGCGAATTTTCAACCCTTCTTGGAGTTCCGCTTCCGTATACATTTTATCAAGCGCAGTTATAACTTCGTCATTTATGCTTATTCCGCCCTGCTGAATAAGACGCTTTGCTTCACCTTTACTCTGGGCAAAATTACATTTTACAACAAGGCTTGTTACATTAATTTTTCCGTCAAACAAATCTTCCGACGTAAATTCCGTTGTAGGCATATTTTCGCTGTCACCTGCTCCGGAAAACAGTGCGTATGCAGCGGCTTTTGCTTTGTCTGCTTCTTCTTTTCCGTGTACAAGTTCCGTCAATTCGTACGCCAAAATTTCTTTCTTTTCGTTGATTCTGTTGTCTTCCCAATTTTCCATTTCATTGATTTTTTCCATTGGAAGGAAAGTAAGCATTTTTATACATTTCATAACGTCAGCATCATCAACATTTCTCCAGTATTGATAAAATTCAAACGGAGATGTTTTTTCAGGGTCTAGCCAAACCGCTCCTTTTGCGGTTTTGCCCATTTTTTTGCCTTCGCTGTTCATCAAAAGCGTAATTGTCATAGCATAAGCGTCATCACCGGTCTTCTTTCTGATAAGTTCCGTTCCTGCAAGCATGTTGCTCCACTGGTCATCACCGCCGAATTGCATATTACATCCGTAGTTTTGATGCAAATAATAGAAGTCAAATGCCTGCATAATCATGTAGTTAAATTCCAAGAAACTCAAGCCTTTTTCCATTCTCTGCTTGTAGCATTCCGCGCGCAGCATGTTGTTTACGGAAAAACAAGCACCGACTTCTCTAAGGAGTTCAATATAATTGAGTTTCAAAAGCCAATCCGCATTGTTAACCATAATCGCTTTATCTTCGCCAAATTCAATAAATCTTTCCATTTGTTTTTTGAAACAATCACAGTTATGTTGAATGGTCTCGGGTGTCATCATAGAACGCATATCGCTTCTGCCCGAAGGGTCTCCGATATAGCCTGTTCCGCCGCCAATCAAAACAACGGGCTTATTACCTGCCATCTGTAATCTTTTCATTAAGCAAAGTGCCATAAAGTGTCCTACATGCAGAGAATCTGCAGTCGGGTCAAAGCCTATATAAAAACGTGCACCGCCGTTATTGATTAAATCTTTAATTTCTTTATCATCCGTAACCTGTGCAATCAAACCTCTTGATTGGAGTTCTTCAAAAATTTCCATTACTTCTCCTTATTTGTTTTGTGATTTAACCTAATCCTAACATAAACGTATTTTATAGACAAAAAAGAGGGCGCACCCTGTTGGGTGCGCCCTCTTTTTTCTTGTTTATTTATCCCATTTAAAAAGGTTTTTCCAGAAACTTTTTTCGTTTTCAACGTTAGTTTTTACTTCTTTTTTCTTGTTTTCTACGGCTTGCTTGCTTTCTTTTGCAGCCTTTTCGTTTGCTGCTTTTTGTTTTTGAATTTCTGCTTTCTTAGCCTCACGAGCCTTTTGTTCAGCCGTTATTGAGTTAGAAATTTTGTTTTCGGTCTTCGTAATAGAAGCATTCGTTTTATTAAGCCAACTTGAAACTTTATTTGTAGAAGTTGCTGCTGTTGCTGTCATTACGGAACCTGTAAATGCAATAACTGCCAAAACTGTTAATAACTTTTTCATTTTTAAACTCCTTTCCTATTTCAAAAAAATTTTAAAATACAATTTTCAAATTTTCAAGTATAATATTTTTATGAGTGTCAGATTATTGGGTTTTGATATAGATAATTTCAGTTTTGAGGGTGCAATTGAACATGCGATGGAACTTTTAAAAGACAATAAAGTTTCTCAAGTTGTGACAATTAATCCCGAAATGTTCAAACATGCTGAAAAAAACACAGATTTCAAAAATATTGTAGAAGATGCGGAAATGGTTATTCCTGACGGCATAGGAGTTAAAATTGCTCTGTGGTTGAAAGGTGAAAGCGCAGAAAGAATTGCGGGAATAGATTTCGCAAGAAGACTTCTTGAAAAATGTGCCGAAGAGAGCCTTCCGGTAGGGATTATAGGTGCAAAAGAAGAAATAATATCTCTGGCAACAGAAAATCTGAAAAAAGAGATTGAAAATCTCAATATTGTTTATTGGCACAACGGATATTTTCAGAATGATGACGAAATTTACGAAGGACTAAAAGAAAAATCCCCGCGATTAATTCTTGTTGCAATGGGTTCTCCGAGACAGGAAGAATTTATATATCGGGCAAAATCCGTTCTCAACCCTGCGCTTATGGTCGGAATAGGCGGCAGTCTTGATGTTTGGTCAGGAGTGACAAAAAGAGCGCCCAAAATTTATCAAAAACTCGGACTCGAGTGGCTTTATAGAACTGTCAGTCAGCCGGAAAGATTTAAGCGGATTTTTCCGACACTTCCGTTATTTTTATTAAAAGTTATAATGTATAGGGGAAAATAAAAAAAATTATGTTAAGCGAATCTGAAATCAAAGAACTCAAAACTTCTGCACTAAGAGTCAGAAGAAATATAGTAAAAATGGTTAATGCGGCAAAATCCGGACACCCCGGCGGCTCGCTTTCGGGTGCGGATATATTGACGGTTCTTTATAAAAAATGTTTGAATATACCGCCTGAGTGGGACAAATCCGCTGATTTTGACAAACGCGACAGATTTATTCTGTCAAAAGGACACGCATCACCGTTGTTGTATGCGGTTCTTGCGGAACACGGAATGATTGATGAAGAAGATTTGATGTCATTCAGAAAGTTTTCATCAAGATTACAGGGACATCCTGCCAAAGGATATTTGGAAGGAGTTGAAACTTCAACAGGTTCTTTGGGACAGGGGCTTTCTATCGGATGCGGAATTGCCATGGGATTAAAACTGGACAAAAATTCCGCACAAGTAGTTGTATTTATGGGTGACGGTGAATTGCAAGAGGGTTCTTGTTGGGAAGCATTTATGCAGGGAGCACACAGAAACCTTGATAATTTGATTGCAATAATTGACCGCAACAGACTCCAAATTGACGGTGACACGGAAAAAGTTATGGGACTTGATAACCTCGCGGAAAAAATTAAAGCGTTCAATTGGGAGGTTCTTGAAATTGACGGACACGATTATAACCAAATATATGAAAGTTTTGAAAAAGCAAAAAAATGCACCAAGCCATGTGCAATTATTGCAAACACAATCAAAGGAAAAGGCGTTTCGTTTATGGAAAATCAAGCCGGTTGGCACGGAAAAGCACCAAATGACGAAGAACTTGCAATTGCGCTAAAAGATTTGAGTACGGAGGAATAGACATGACTTGTCCTTTTGCAAAAAACAGAATTTGTGACAAAAATTGTCCTATCTTTATATCACCTGATGATTTAAACGAATTTGTAACCGCACGTCTTTCCAGTATCGGAGTAATTGACAGACAAAAAGGTGCGTGTTCATTGCGTATGCTGGCTTTGAGTCAAAGCAGAGCAATTTTTGAAAGCACTAACACCAGAGGATAAAAAATCATTAAGATTTATACATTTTTGTGTAACGTTTTGTAACAAAAACCCAAAAAATCCTAAAGTTATACCACCAAAATGCCGATAAACATGGGGTAAGTTAGGTAAAGCAATGGGATTTAACGATTTCATTTTAAAACTGAAAAACGGCAAAGAACTTGATTTGTCGAAACTTAAAGGCGGTATTAATATTAATTCCGTCGATAAAAAACTTGCGAGCATTTTTCGTACGTTAGATATAAATGATGACGGGGTTTTGGAAGATGCCGAAGTTGATTTGCTAAAAAAATACCTGCTTAAAGGCGATTATGACGGCAACAAAATTATTGACAATGATGAATCGGATAAAATTAATCGAGGGACTGCCGTTGATATAGAGAGTGTTGAAACTAATTTACAAAACGGTGAATATGTTTCAGAGGAAGATTTTGCGCTTTACCTGCTTGAAATCAGAATGAGAAAACTTGAGGAAATGGGATTTGCCGAAGATGAAATCTTTGACTTTACAGAACTTGCAAAGACTCTTGAAGAAAAAGGACAGGAAATTATACAAAAGAAAGACGAGAGCGGTAACACAATTCTCTGGATTTTGAGCGACTTCGGAACATGGAACGCAACAGTACTCTACCCGAACGGAACGGTCAAAGGAATGTACATAGTGTATAAAAAAGGTGAAAATCCAACTACCGACGATGGTTTTTCGCATGAGAATATCGGAGTTGCAATCGGCACAATACCCGAGGTTGTTGTTACACCGGAAAATGCTTCATCAGAAAACACTAACTTTGTTGCGCAAGCACAATATTCTCCTTATGCACAATTAGATATTGCATTAAGTGCAGGCGATATGCTCTATTCCAAAGCAGAAAACACTCTCGGTCAGATAAACGATTTTAAGACAAGAGAAGATTTCTTCACTTGGATTGGCGAACAATTAATCGCTTTTGACCCTGCAGACGACCATTTATCAATTGAAGAAATAAAATCAGAACTTGAAAAAATGCTTTCAAAAGACGGCATTGCTCTCCAACTCAAAGAAGAAGCGGAAAGTCTTGCAAAAACACCAAGCCCTGATTGGCTGGAAGTATTCAAACACAGATACGAAGTTATAACAGGCAAAAAATTCAGTTTTTATAATCATAACCAGTTACAGGGAGCATCACAAAAACTTAATACATACCGAACTTACGAATATCAGGAAAATTTGTACCGTCAGGGTGCAAAAGAAATTTCAAGCCTGAAGGGCAGAAGAGAAGATGACAAATATTCAAAAGAAGAACTCAAAGAATACATAGAAGAAGGTATCTTGCCTGCAGATTCGTATTCAAACACTCTATTGAGAAAATCTCCGCGTGACATCGCAATTCATTACCTCATAAAAACTATGGGGAGCAAAGAGGCTGCAGAGGAACTTCTTGCTATGAACGGGCTTTATAATGACTACGGTAACGAATCCGTTTTGGCAAAAAATTATGCAGACTTTATGACAAGATTTGCCTCCGGTTTCAAGGCTAAAAAGACAGACTCACTCAAGGGTGAAAGTATTGAGGATTTGGAATCAAGATATACGGAAGGACTAAAAAACCTCTACGGATATAATGACAAAGAAACTAAAGTTATAGAACTTATGGAAGCGGCTCAAAATGCGGGCGGAACATTAGAACTTGCTCTTGATATGGTCTTGATGGCTGTTGGCGGTGAAGTTGTTATGGCTGCAAACGCAGGAAAATTTGCAGAAAGTACAAACAAAATCTGCCAACTTCTTACAAAGGTTTATGGTCCGCACAGAAGCGCTCAGGCAATGAAATTTTTAACCACTCTGAATAATATCGGAATTGATACGTCAGTCCATGCCGCAAGCCTTATGTACAGCGATGATACATTGGAAAACAAGGCGGAAAACATGCTTGAGCGTGTAAAAACCAGTTCCGATTACATGTTCTTTGGTGCTTATATTACGGGACCTCTGTTTGAAAAAATGACAAATTTCTTCTGTGAAATGGGTGCCGCCGAAAGAGGATTTCTTGGTGCAACCGCACAAAAAAGCGCAGTTAAGGGTGTTACGGCAAAAAGTGTCAGCGCGTCTAAATTTATGTCAAATATTACAGTCGGACAAGAGGGTGATTTTATAGACAAACTCGGTCACGTTATGTATGACACATTTATGTATACCGCACACGATGCCGTTGTACACGGAGAAAGTCTTGAAGAAGCGCTCAAAGGTCAAATCAAATTTCAGGCAGGACTTGGAATGTTCAGCAACTTTATGCACATGGCAATATCTTCAAAAATCTCTCAAGCAGTAAAAATTAACCAAATGCGAAGCGCTATGAACAGCAAGCGCATACAAGATATTGAAATCCGAGAAGAGGTCAATTCAAACGGACAAAAACGATACTACGGAGTGGACACAAAAGCGGATAAAATCATTTTTGAAACCGAAAATGCAAATCAGATTGCAAGTTTATTGATGGTCGAAGTTTCAAGAGCATACTCTTATAAATATGCCAAAGAGGCTGTATTAAAAGAATTTGAAAAGAAAAACGGTATCAGTTGGGATGAAGAAAAGAACTTCCCGACAACCGGAAAGATTTTCACAACAACCGATTTGTATAAAGACAAAGTAAAAGACGTTTACAAAGATAAACCGTACAAAAATATGACACAAAGATATGATATGGTTGAGTTTTCGGAAGAATCGGGTGCTGCAAGGCTCAAAGAAAGCGCATTCCCCACAAAAGAACATGTCATTGTTGTATCAAATTATCACGAACCTGCCGGAACTGTCGCAGGAACTACGGCACTCAATCAAACTTTGTACACCGAAGGATTGTACGAGTGTGCCGCGCTTGCAATTGTTGACAAGACAAATAACAAACAATCCCTAATACATGTTTTCCCCGGAATTGGTGTTGATGCTAACAGACAAATTATTGAACACATTATTTCTCAATGCGACAAAGAAAATGTTGAAATATCTGTTGTCCCCGGGATAAGAGAAGGTACTGCTCAAACCGTACAGTATATTTTTGATACTCTCGGAGAATTGGTGCCAAACAAGAAAATTAACCTGTACAACTACGCCAGAATGGATGAAGGATACGGTGTCCGATTGAAAGACGGCAAATTGACTTGCTGCCGCACAAACGGTGTTGAACTCAAAGATAATGCCCTTATAAACCACAAAAAATACACAATCGGAATAATGGAAGGGGTAAATGAAGGAGTAAATGAAGGGGTAAACGAAGGGGTAAATAGAGAAACAAATAACGCTCCCCAAAAGACGGAAATCAAACGCATGGAGCCGACAAGAGAAGTGTCTGATGAGCCGGATGTGGTTGTGAATAAGTCAGAAACATTTAAATTTACTGTTAAAGAACTCAGCGATTCAGAATTTTCAGAGTTGAAAAAAGATGTTGAGCAGAAGATTAATAAATTACCGAAAGAAGTAAGAGAAATTCTAAACTCTTATGTAAAAGAATTAACAAAAACAAATATTCAAATTGTAGACAAAATTATTTCGTCAAAAAATCCATATAATCAAATTGAACTTTTCAGCCAATCTTTGTATGGTTTAAATAATATTAATCAGGCTAAAATGTTTGAATTTGTACTTGAGAATTTCTCCGATATTGTACAAACCACAATTGGCTATACACCAACCAGAATAATAACCGGTACAACAACTCCTGAACAACTCAATTTCAGGATATCTTTAATGAAGATGGCAACAGAAAATCAAGTATTTGGTAACAACAGCCATTTAACAAATATTATTCTCGGTTCAAACAGTATTGAACAAGCAATGCAAACGCATCAATATACCGAAACTTACGGTGTTATGCCCAATAAAAAAGTTGAAAATCAACAAAGATTTGGCAAAGAAGTATCTGACAGAATGATGGAAGATTTTGCAAAAGCCAAAAAAGAATTCGGCTTGAATGTTGATAACCTGAGTTTTGGCAAATACAGAAAACTAACCGGACAATTAGATGAACAAAAGACGGAAAATTTTGAATTTGACGGAAGTTATATTGTTGCAGAATCAGAAGGCACTAATAAAGAACGTTTGACATTCTACTTCGACAGCAAGACCGGAGAATTATTATCATTTAAAGACGGAAATAATATTGTTTACAATCTTCAGGATAAGACAATAATAAAAACCCACGAAGTCAAATCATATGAAGACACGGAAAATTTTGGTCCGTCGCATAAATTGCTGGGTGCTGTTGATGAAACAACTGATTTTAAAGGAAATTGGCTCGGTTCGGTAGAATTTATAAAAAGCAAAATAGACGGAGCGTTTGAAGTCTATGAGTATGATATTAGCGGTAAAAGATACAAAACCGGACTTGCAGAATTTGATAAAAATGGCGGAAAACATATAGAAAGACGTACAAAATCTCTGGACGGAACTGTAACAGAACAGGTTTATGCTGATGATAAACAAGGAAATAACTATAAATACTACAAAATAACCGATTCAAACGGTCAGGTTTTATATGAGAGTTCTGCAAAATTTAAAGTCATAGACAAAAATCATTTTGTATCGACAGAAGACGGACAGTCTTATGACATTGTCTTCACTTCCAATAATGTTGTTGTAACGAAACTTGATGAGGCAGGAAATAAGACAAATGAACAGGTAGTATATAAAATTAAAGACTATACATCAAGCGACTATAAACGAATAGAAAAAATCGAACAATCTATTCTTTCAGATGGCGCTAAAAGAAAAATAATAGGAAGCGGAGAAAAAACTCTTGCAGACTTTATGCTTGAAGCAGGTGCTTATGAACCGTTTACTATAGACAGAAAACTTCTTCCCACATTTAAACAGTTGTCCGGAACAGAATGGTTCTCATATAAAACAGTCGGTACAAAAACATTTGTTGTTCAAAAAGGAGAAAAAGATAACGCACATAGTTCCGGAGGAGCAATCGCCGTCGGCAAATATCATACAAACGACACTCCAATTGTTGAACACGAGTCGGGGCATGAAAAGTTTAACTTTATGGAATATGAAAGTGATGAAAACTTCCTAAAACTTTACAATGAAGAAAGAACGCAATGTCAGAAATTTCTTTCAAAAACAGAACTTGACCAATTGGATTATTTTCTTGAAAAACGCTCCAATCCGCTTTCGGAAAGCGCTGCGGAAACAAATTTGATAACAAGAACACCAAATAGTTCCGAGACTTTCGATTCCCGTTCAATGTTCTTCCAAAAATACATGCCAAAAACGATTGCCTATGTTGCAAATATGAACAGACTGGCTTTGATATTTGATTCTGCTCAGATAGACAAAATCAGACCGTTTATGGCAAAAAATCCGGAAGTTGTTAATAAGATTATTAAAAACAACATCAACAAAATACCGAAAGACAGAATTGTAGAAAAGATTGTAACTTCCGGAGCAAAAGAAAACAAAAAAGTAGTAGATGAAAAATACGAAATTCCTGATATGAGAGGAAAAATTGTTGTTTCGACAGGACTTGAACCAAATGTTGAAAGAAGAGTCAGAATAGGAATGCTTGACGAGGCAAAACAAATTGAATCCGAACTTGCCAAGCAGATTGATACCGAGATTTTCGACCTTGATAAATCGGATGTAAATGCGATTAATAAAACCAAGCAAAAAATCCAAACACTCTCAAAAACAAATCCGGAAGAGGCTAAAAACCTTCAACTGCTTTTGAACGTACTTACAAGCAACAAACTGTGTTCTGAGGTAACAAGAGATGAAATTGCAGTTGTCGTTCAACACTTGAGAAGACAATATGCATTGGAAGAACAAAGCATTGCCGATGAAATTCAAAGACTGGCAAAAGGAAAACTCGGAGAGTTTTCCGGACGTATAAAAAGCGATATGAGCATGTTTGATAAGATTGCAAACTACGCTATAAAAAATTCGACCGAACCTTTCAAAAATGCAATTGAAGATGTTAGAGATGCTGACGGCAACAGATTTACTCTTGATATTTTTGATATTTCGCCTGAAAAAGTAGACCTTCGTATTGAAACATACGGCGTGAATAACACAGCGAAAATGAACATGAAGGAAGCATGCGGAAATGTAGAAGACTTTGTCAGAAGTTTGATTGAATCAAAGATTTTTGACATTGAACGTATATCAAACTACAGAGATTCTGCTAACTTGAGCCTTTTAGAGGAAGCCATTATGCTCAGTTTGCAGGAAATGGCAAAAGAAAACGGTTTGGTTGTAATAAGAGACAACAAAGGAATATTCCAAAACAAACAACAACAGTCTGCTTATCCTGCATTCCAGATAAACCTGAGGACTAAATCAGGAAAAGTTATAGAAATTCAGATAAGGTTTGAACCTATCCACGAATACGCAGAGCGTGAACACTTTGTCTATGATGTTATGACAGGAAAAGATATTATAGGTCGTAACTTAAAACTTGAGCCGCTGTTAAATCCGTTTATTGATGCACTCAAAAGCGGCATGACAAGGGAAGAGTACGACAATTACTATATAAACTACACGCGTGCGCAATATCACTACAGACTGTTAAAATCACTCGGCATTGAAACAAAAGAACCGGAACTTCAGGATTTTGCACCTCCCGGCAAGAAGTTTGACGAACGTTTGAGGGCAGACAACCTGTTCTTGCTTCATGATTTGGTTGAAGATGTAAAAGAGAAAAAAATCTCACCCGAAAAAGCCGTAGAAAAGTATAATAAAGCAATCAGTAAAAAACGTGACCAATTTAATCCTGTTGCGGAAGAACTGACAAAAAGAGAACAAGCCGCAAAGAACGGAGAAATATTCGGGTTTAAAGACGTAAAATTTGATGACAATTACGGTGTCAGTTATAAAACCTCTACAAATCCGTTTGGTGGTACCGAAACTTACTTTAACGGCAAAAAATGTGCTACAAGCAAAAAAGAATTGCGACAACAATTGTTTGAACAGGGTGCTAATTTTAGTGATTTAGAAACAGAGCGAACTTTCAATGAAATAATTTCTTTCTGTAAAACGAAAGAAGATTTTATTCGTGTTTCCATATTGCTTCAAGGTCATAACAAAAACTTATGGAAGATTCGTCAAGATTTTAGAGAGTTCTTTAATGACATGAAAACAGATGAAGATGCGGCTATTTATAATATGCTTACAACAAACGGTTTTTTTGACCGAACTCTGGAGCATATGAAAGACGGAACAAGGGAACAAGGTGATGTTGATGTTGTTAAAAATTCTATAAAAGATAATCCGCTCTTAGCACGATTGTATGCGGAAGGTTTGCCGCTGGTTAATAATTTGCCTAACGAAGATTTTTACTTAACAAATCAGTCTTATGTATTGCCGAGAATAGATGAATATGTAAAAACTCCCGAACAGCTTGAAGCAATTCTTAAAATTATTAAAAATGACATAAAACAAAAACGTAACTACGTTCTGGACAGCAATATCATATCTGATTCTATGGGAAAAATCTTAGATTCTCCTGAAAAAGTTGATAAATACGTAAAACTGTATGACAATTTATACGATATTGCAAGAGAACGCCGACAGAAATATGCTGCAATAGTAAAACAAAATAGTATTGAAACATTCTATGAAATCATTACTTCCGAAAAATATAATTTGAACGACAAAGAAGTCAACAATCTGGTGTGGGCATTGGATTTCGGAATCAATAATGAACATTTGGATATAATGCACCGCCGATTAGAACAAGTTAAAACGCTGTTGGACAACGGTATAGATTTCTATAGTGCATTTATAACTTCGGAATACCTTACAGATGTTTCTGATTCCAATATTGAAGCAGACATTTTGTCTTCAAAAAATGCTTTTGAATTATATACAAAACTTGTTAAGCCCGAATACAGACGAGGAAGACAATATAGTGCAAATTTTGACAAATTCATGGCAGCAATTGGTTCATATGGAGAAAACATAAATCCTGAAAAACTCGATATCGGATTAAATTTGCGTAGTCGAAAATCTTTAAGTTCCGGTATGGAACATCAAGTTGTTGAAGCCTTGTATCAATACAAAACCAGTTCGGAAAATATGCCTGATGAGGTATTGTCCAGATATAAATTCGCAAATGATATAGTTGAAGACAGTCGTTTTATAGGTCAAAAAGATGTCGACGATTTTATACAAAGAAATATCTTAGACAGAACAAACTGCAGTGACGAATCTGTACAGGCAAGATATGCAATGTTTGAATACATAAAATCTAACAAAGATTTATATAATAACGATAATTTCATGGCAGAGAGTTTAGATGTTATAGAAAGAGTTAAATCAATGAAACAGTTTGAAGTTATTACGCAAATTGTTCAATATACAGAGATAAATGATAAAGTAAGATTGTTTAATGCAATAAACGATAAACCGGAAGTGGCAGAAAAACAATTGGAAATTGCAAAAAATCTAAATCAGAATGCTAAATTTAAAGCCGAAAAAACTATTGATGTACTTGAAAAAAC
>JAFXYU010000060.1 GCA_017541565.1 bacterium
AAGAGAGCGCGATAAGGTTTCCGGCAGGACACACGAAATCCAAAGGCTTATCGGAAGAAGTTTGAGAGCGTGTGTCGATTTAGAAAAAATGCCAAACATGACGATTACTATTGATGCAGACGTTATACAGGCAGACGGAGGAACTCGTACTGCAAGTATTTGTGGCGGATATCTTGCATTAAAAGACGCTGTAGAAAAATTAGTTAAAAGCGGAGATATTAAAGAAAGCCCGATAATAGAACCAATTGCTGCCATTTCAATAGGGATTGTGGATGGTGAAATTAAATTAGATTTAAACTACGAGGAAGACTCCCACGCTCAAGTTGATTCAAATGTAATCCTAACAAAAAGCGGTAAAATTGTTGACTTTCAAACAACCTCAGAAGGAGAACCTTATGAATTTAATCGAATGATTGAATTATTTAACGTTGCAAAAGACGGTATAAATTCAATCATTGATATGTACTAAATTCGCATTAAGTTTTATTAAGTATTACACACTAACACACTTGAAAAAAATCTTTTAAATCTTATAATATTAAAAACATTTTTTAGGTATTATAAGTGCATTTCAAGGAGTTAAAATTTGGTAAGTATCGCTAAAATCAATTCAGCAGATGCTTTAAATAAGGTTAAAACCACACTTAAAAGTGCATCTAAACACGTTCAAGATCATAAAGATATATACATTGCAAGCGCAGGTGTCACAGTAGCAGGCGGTTTAATGCATTTGTTAAATGGCGACAAAGTTGAAATTGAACATTTTACATCAGAGGGGTACGAAGGTGATACTGCATCCGCACAATTAAACAAGGCCTATCCTTCCTTAAAAAGAGCGTTTTATATAAAAAATGAATATTTTAAACGATTTAAGGAAAAAATTAGTGAAAATCTCAGAATTGAAGACAAAGAAATTCCTGACGGTATAAATACCGATGAACCTTTTTTAACAGACACTAACGGTCATTACATTTTAAATCAACACGGATTAATCCCTAATCCATGGTTCACAAAAGACACAGTTAACGGCACAAGTTTCGATAACTTTCTTACGCCGCCTACTATGGAAGAATTTATAAATAATACAGGACATAACGCTTTTGAAGAAATCGGTTTTAATATCCCTGAAAGCATTACACCTACAGATATACCCGATGATGATGTAATAAGCAGTGCAATAGAATTAATAAAACATCTGTTTGATTGGATGTAGATAGGAAAGATATTATGAGAATATTACCCGTAACTTATACCAACAATACAAATCTCACAAAAAACAACACTAATATTTCAACGAATTTTAATCCCAGTCCGAGTTTTAGAAGTTTTGAACCTGCAGGTTTATTCGGCAGATTATTAATGCTTAACGGTATTGGTAAAATTATCAATAACAAACAGCATTTGAAATTAAAACGTAATCTTATGGAAGACTATATTAAATCCGTCAAAAATATTGATTTGGAACAACATATCCCTGTCAATTTACTTTTTAAACTTTCTAAAACATTCGCCGACAAAGAACCGAACGGTTTGTTTGACATGTATTATGTTCTCAATGATAAATTTCCTTTTATCGGTGATATAAGAGATTGCGCATTAAGAGATATTTTCCCTCTTATTAAAGAAATGCCGAATGATGCAAACAGAGGACACGAAGCAAAAGTATCAATGCTCGAAAGTATGATAGAAACAGGAGAATATATTAAAAGTGTCTATTTCTATAAAGCGTTCTGTAATTTACCACAAAATTACGACAAAAATAAAGTCGTAATGCTTGAAAAAATGATGAATAATCCGTTTTATATGCAAAATTATATCAACTATTGCAACAAACACGGTGACAAAGACGCAACATCAAAAATATACAGTACAGATTATTTATTATCACTTATAAATGTTGCAATTACATTACTTTCATCGACTCTATCTAAAGTAAAAAATGCTGAATTTTTCATGGTGCATAAAGATAAACTAAAAAAATGCAATGAAGTTGCGGATTCAATCGCAGCAGGACACCTCATTAACAAAGACTATCCGGACTATTTTTATCACATTTATGCGGAAGGTCTTACAAACGGAGCAAATTCAGTCTTTACACAGGCATATATAGATAAATTTTATCTGGATAAAATCAGCAAGCTTAAAGACAATAAAAAAGAAGGTATGAAGTTTTTCGGCATTTCGGGAAAATACTTTGATGATATCGTAAAAGATTTTAACACATTAACAGAAGCATCCGAATGCAATGAAGGATTTTGGGATATTATAAACAAACGTGTCAACGAAAAACTGCATTCTGATGATGAAAATATCAAGAAAAGCGCGATAGGTTTTCTTGATATGTCAGGTCTTGGAAAAGAATTTTTAGATACACAAAAAGCAGATGCACAACTTAAAGAAAAACTGGAAGCAAGAATAAAAGAAGCGCCGGACATGCTTTACCGTTACGGACACAACGGAAATTATCGGTATGATGACGAATTTAGTTATTTAGATATAAAAAAACAAATCGAAACAATGAATGAAATACATGACAGAGAAGAAACTGCTAAAGAATGGCGTTCAACAATATCCGAGCATATGTGGGGGGCGGCTAATGGTATATAATCTTTGCCTTGACGGACATCATTGTTACCTGTAAAATATTCACATAGACTTTAATTCAGTTTATTTGGGTATACATAGAGGAGTTTTATTTATGGAAGAATTAAAGAAATTCAGTACCGGTAAATTTTTAAGTTTTGCACTCGGTTTTTTTGGTTTGCAATTTGCGTGGCAGATGAGGATAATTCTATCCGGTCCGGTTACGGAGAATTTGGGTGCATCACCATTTATATTTGGTCTTATTTGGCTTGCAGGACCGTTTACAGGCATGGTAGTTCAACCGATTATAGGTGCAATGTCAGATAAAACAACATCCCGCTTCGGAAGGAGAAGACCATATTTGCTCGGCGGCGCTTTACTTTCCGCACTCGCGCTGTGGGCATTACCAAACTCTGAAATTATTACAAATACAATAGGTACAAATCTCGGCTTTGACATTCATCCGCTTGCGGCTCTTTGTTTTGCTGCCGTTATGATTTGGATTTTGGATGCATGCGTTAATATTGCTCAGGGACCATATAGAGCATTAGTACCCGACGTTGTACCTCAGGAACAGCATTCCGTTGCGAATTCTTACATAAGCCTTGCAATCGGTCTTGGTTCTGTAGTTGCAGCAGGAACTGCACCGTTTTTAAAATGGGCATTCAACTACCAAATGTCAATAAACGCACAGTTTATTATGGCGGCACTTGCATTTACGCTCGGTATGGCTTGGACTTGCATGATGATTAAAGAACGTAAGTATGAGCCTAAAGAGGAAGAAAAGAAAGAGAATGTTAATTTTATCCAATCTTTAAAAGAGTTTTTTGCGCTCTCACCGGAAGTCGGTAAAATATGCTGGATGCAATTCTTCACTTGGATAGGCAACATGTGCAT
>JAFXYU010000001.1 GCA_017541565.1 bacterium
CAATTAAATTACAACCTTATTCTCAAAGGTTAGCCGGAGTAATTGCCGCTAAAGATATCGAAAAAGGCTACCATTGGTCAACATCTAACACAGAGATTCAGGAAATTGTTGGTGTTGAAAAGCAATTAACTTCAATGATTAATGATCCGACTTCTGAAGTAAACACTCTGAACGAAGCCGGAATTGTAAAGGTGTTTAACTCCTTTGGTACGGGATTCAGAACTTGGGGAAACAGATCGGCGGCATTTCCATCTTTAACTCTTCCTACTAATTTCATAAATGTCAGAAGAACAGCTGACATCCTGCATGAGTCTGTTGAATATTCAATGTTGCAATTCATTGATTATCCGATAGACAACGGTCTTATTGATTCTATCTGCGAAACTGTAAATCAGTTTATTAGAACTTTAATAGGTCGAGGTGCATTGATTGATGGCAAATGTACCTTTAACCAAGATAAAAACCCAACAACGGAACTCGCTAACGGTCATCTGCTCTTCGATATCGAATTTATGCCTCCGACTCCTGCCGAACGCATTACTTTTGAATCGTTTATAGATATCGAATTGTTGAAATCGTTAGGAGCTTCTTAATGTATGCCATTGTTAATGACGAGGACAAATTAGAAGTTCACACAGATGAAAACGATAGTTGTTTCAATTGTAGAAACATATATAAATGTCCTCTAATCCAAGCCATCAGTAAGGAATATGTGATACTGCATTATTCCGAAATAGAAATCACAAAATGTGGTCTTTTCAAAAAGTAATTACTTAACCCCAAAGGATATATTATGTCAAAGATTGAGATTAACAAATTAACTAATGCCAACATTTATTTGGATGGTGTAAATCTGCTCGGTCGTGCAGAAGAAGTTCAACTACCGCAAATAAAACACAAAATGGCTGAACACAAAGCTCTCGGTATGGTTGGCTCGGCAGAATTTTTTGCCGGCATAGATAAAATGGAATGCAAGATTAAGTGGAATGCACTATATCCTGCCGTTTTGAGGACTTGTTCAAATCCGTTTACTGCCGCAATGATTCAGGTCAGAGCATCTCTTGAAACTTATAACGGAGCCGGAAGAATATCCGAAGTCCCTGCAACAGCATTTATAATCGGAACTTTTAAGGAATTTCCTCTCGGCAATATTAAACCTCAAGAAAATGCAGAATATGAAACAACCATGTCTGTTACATATGCGAAATTAATTGTTGATAAACAAGAGGTATTTGAAATAGATGTCCTGCAAAACATCTACAAAGTAAGTTCAATTGATGTTCTATCCAAGTTCAGAAAAAATATAGGTGCATAGTGGAAGATTCCGTTCTTAAACAAAAAGGTATAAAAAAAGGGATTACGGAGGAAATTGCCACTCGCAAACGTGCGTTGAATTTTTATTCATTGGCAAATATCCTCCCCGATCCAGATATTGTCTTAAAAAAGCAGGGTAAAGATATCCGAATTTATAAGGAATTACTCTGTGATCCGCACGTCTTTGCGTGTACTCAATCACGCAAAGCCGGTGTTTTATCTATGGATTGGGAAATAAACAGAGGTCTTGATAAGGATCAAAATGCAGAGGAGATTGAAAAACTATTAAAAAGATTAGATTTGCAAAAAGTCATTTCTGATATTTTGGATGCTACACAGTTCGGCTTTCAACCTCTTGAAATTATATGGAAGAAAGATAAATCAGGTCATATAATGCCTGATAAAGTTATTGCAAAACCGCCCGAATGGTTTTGTTTTGATGATGACAATAATCTCAAATTCAGAACCAAAGAGAATTATTACGGCGAGGTTGTTCCTGCAAAAAAATTCCTGCTTGCACAGAATAATCCCTCATATAATAACCCATACGGTGAACGCACCCTTTCTCGTGTATTTTGGAATGTAACCTTTAAAAAAGGCGGATTAAAATTTTGGGTGGTATTCACAGAAAAATATGGAATGCCTCACCTTATAGGTAAACACCCAAGAGGCTCAACAAAAGAGGAAACAAACTCTCTTGCTGATATGCTTGAAGATATGGTGCAAGATGCGATTGCGGTTATTCCTGACGATTCATCTATTGAAATTCAGGAAGCAAGCAAATCATCATCTGCCGAGATTTATGAAAAGCTGATTGATAAAATGAATACCGAGATATCTAAAGCAATTCTCGGTCAGACATTAACAACGGAAATCGGATCAACGGGAAGTTATGCCGCATCAAATACGCATATGCAAGTCCGTCAGGACATTATTGATTCAGATAAAAAACTTGTTGAAGGTGTTATTAATCAATTGATTCAATGGATATATGAAATTAATTTTGCTAATGCTGAAGTCCCTGTTTTTGAATTATATGAGCCTGAAAATGTGGATTTAAATTTGGCTCAAAGAGATAAAATCCTTTCTGACACAGGAGTTAAATTTACAAAAGAGTATTTCATAAAAAATTATGGTCTTGAAGAGGAGGATTTTGATATTAGGGAAGACATTATCCCTGCAAGTCCTAACTTTAAAGAATTTAAGGAAGAGGAAGAAAAACTTGTTCCCGGACAGGCTCAAATCGAGAATTTATTTAAATTCATAACTGAAGGTGATTTGAATAAACAAGCTCAAAGTATGCTCTCACCTTTAATAAAACTCTTTGAATCTTGCGAAAATTACGAGGAAGCATTTGAATTGCTGACAGATAAAAATCTGCGAAGCAAACAGTTTGAACAAACGATACAAAAGGCTTTATTCCTGTGTGAGTTACAGGGTAGAGCAGATGGACTTGATGAGGATTAATATGGCATCCATTTCCCCTGAAGAGTATGCTATGAAACGCAACTTTCTAAAACAACGGCAGAGTTTGCCGCTACATTTAAAAATTGAACTGTCAAAGAATAGAATTAAGCAATTTTATGAGCATTTTGACGGCAAAGTTTATGTATCTTTTTCCGGCGGAAAAGATTCAACCGTTCTGTTGCATCTTGTCCGTTCTCTTTATCCTGAAGTTCCTGCGGTTTTTGTGGACACAGGACTCGAATATCCTGAAGTCCGTCAGTTTGTAAAACAAACCGAAAATACAATTACAATAAGACCTAAAATTACATTCAAACAAGTGTTGGAACAATACGGCTATCCTGTTATTAGTAAAGAGGTCGCAAAAGTTATCGAAGAAAGCCGTAGGAATCCTGACGGATATACAAAAAAGAAGTTTGATCCGAATAGCGATTATGTAAAAAGATATGGCACACACTATTGTATGGCGAAATGGCAATTCCTCCGAGATAGCGACATTCCTATATCAGCGAAATGTTGTCAGGTTATGAAAAAGACTCCTGCAAAGAAGTTTGAGAAAGAATCAGGACTTAAACCATTTATAGCAACAATGGCGGCAGAAAGTAACTTAAGAAAAACGGAGTATCTCAAAAAAGGATGCAATTCTTTTAATTCCAATCGTCCTGCTTCCACTCCTCTTGGTTTTTGGACAGAACAGGACATTTATCAGTATATAAAAGAATTTGATGTTCCGTACTGTTCCGTTTATGGAGATATACTGCAAGACAGTAAAGGAAAATATTACACGACAAAGGTTGATCGCACAGGATGTATGTTCTGTATGTTCGGTGTGCATCGTGAAAAATCCCCGAATAAATTTGAAAAAATGAGAGAAACACATCCAAAGTTGCACGATTATTGCATCAACCAATTAGGCTGTGGCAGAGTTTTAGACTTCTTGGGGGTAAAATACTGATGATTCAATTAAAATCATTATTTAAACTCGCTCCTGCGATGGCTATTAAATACTTTAAAAACAAAAACAATAAGTTTTCATGGGACTGGTACGAACTTTGGCAAGATGCACATAAAAAATCTTTCACAGTAGCAAAAGCAATGAGAGAGGACATCTTAAAAGACATCCGTTCTGCTCTTGAAAAAGCTCTTACAGAGGGAAAAACATTCAGAGAATTTTCAAAGGAACTTAAACCAACACTTCAAAAGAAAGGTTGGTGGGGTGAACAGATTATTGTTGATTCTGAAGGTGTCGCAGAAAAAGTTCAACTTGGCTCAATGTACCGCCTGAAAACGATTTATTCAGTTAATATGCAGACGGCATATCAGACGGGAAGATATAAAACTCAATATGAAAACGTGGATAACAGACCGTATTGGGAATATGTGGCGGTTATGGATGCCTCGACACGACCTGAACACGCAATGCTTAACGGACTTGTTTATAGATATGATGATCCGTTTTGGCAGAGCTTTTACCCTCCAAACGGTTGGCGATGTCGGTGCAGAGTAAACGCTCTTTCTGATTACAACCTGCAAAAGAAAAACCGAACGGTCAGCACATCTACTGACACACTATCGGAGGAATTGGCTCTCGTTTCTAAAAAGTCCGGGGAATATAAACCCGTCACAGTTTATACAGATCCCCTCACAGGAAAACGTGTTGCACCTGATGTCGGGTGGAGTCATAACCCTGCAAGCGGTCTTATTGAAGGTAATTAAAACGGCATTTGAACAATAATAAAAAGGAGTTTGAATTATGACTATTGATAGAAAATGTTTAATAAATTGGGTTGGCGGTAAAAGATTATTGAGAAAAACTATCGCTAAACTCATCCCTGAAGATATTAAATCCTACATTGAACCGTTCGGTGGCGGCGGTTGGGTGTTGTTTTATAAAGACAAGTGGGCAGATTTGGAAGTCTACAATGACCTCGATGGCAGACTTGTAAATCTGTTCCGAATTGTCAAATATCACCCTAATGCTTTTATTGAAGAATGGAGCAATTTGCTTGGCTCTCGTGAAATGTTCCTCCAATTTCTCAATGGCACATTTATAACTGATATTCAAAAAGCAGTTCAATTTTACTTCTTAATCACACGTTCATTTGGCGGTCGTGGTGATACTTTTGGAACTGTAAAGAAAACCTCCGGCGGTGCTTGTAAATCCCTGCACAATGTTCCTAAAAAAATCGAGGCTATCCATGAACGTTTGGATACCGTAATGATTGAAGGTCGTGATTTTGAAAAACTAATAAATCAATACGACCACAAAGATGCGTTTTTCTATTGTGATCCTCCGTATTCAAGAGGTTGCGGTTATGAAGTAACCTCAACAAAGGACTTTGATCACGAACGTTTAAGAGAGGTTTTAGGAGCGGTCAAAGGGCGTTTTCTATTATCCTATGACGATTCACCTAAAATCAGAGAATTATACAAAGGCTTTGATATGATTGCTGTTGAAAGATTAAACGGAATCAACAACAGAGAAGGAGTTGAAAACCGAAACAAAATGTTCAAAGAGTTGTTGATTGCAAATTATCCTATAAAGGAACTTTATGAGCGACAAGCCGATTGAGATTGAATTTGATAATAAAGAAGTTCATGAAAAACTCCTTAATCTTGCAAAGAGGACAGAAAACCTGCGACCGTTGATGAAAAACATCGCAGGTATTTTCTCTTATTCAACTGAAGAGAATTTTAAAGAAGAGGGAAGACCTGACAAATGGGTTGATTTGGCAGAATCGACAAAAAAACAGAGAACTAAAAAAAGAAAGTGGCCGGGACAGATTTTACAAGTTGAAGGTAAACTTGCCGCATCAATAAATACATATTATGACAATGATTCTGCGGTTATCGGATCGAATTTGGAGTATGCGGCAATTCATCAACTCGGAGGTCAAGCCGGTAGAAACAAATCCGTTGAAATCCCTGCAAGACCTTATTTATCCCTCACAAATGATGACTATGATGAGATTTTACACAATATTGAAAATTATTTAAAAGAGTGAAACCAATTTATTTCTTACCTTAACTATTTTAGATGGCGTTATTGCCCGAAAATTATAAGGTGTAGCAAATAGAAAGGAGTAAAAAATGACTACAGTAGAGCCTATCAGAAACAAAAAAGATGTCGAAAAAGTCGAAAGATATCTTCTAAAACAAAGTGCAAGAGACCATTTGATTTTTGTATTCGGGACAAACAGCGGTCTTCGTATTTCTGACATTGTTGCTTTGAATGTCGGTGATGTCAGAAACAAAAACTATGTTCAAATTGTAGAAAAGAAAACGGGCAAAACAAAACGTTTCCCTCTTAATGAAAAATTAAAAACATTAATTGCCGATTTTGTCAAAGGTAAAAGGGACAAAGAGCCGTTGTTTAAATCATTATGGGGTAGAAGATACAATAGAATCACTGCATACTATATGATAAGGGAAGCCTGCAAGAATGTTGGACTTGAAGAAAAAATCGGAACACATTCCATGAGAAAAACATTCGGATACCATCACTATCAACAGTTTAAAGATGTAGCATTACTGCAAAAAATCTTTAATCATTCAAGTCAGCAGATAACTTTGCGTTATATAGGTATCGAGCAGGATCAGATTGACTACTCTTATAACAACTTTGTTTTATAGTCCAAAACACTCTCTAATAAAGGAATTGCATTACATTTTAAATGGATTACAAAATATCCAAAATGTAATCCGCAGGATTAGGAGATAGAAGTTCCGTTACTTTGGGACGCACTACCTCTCTGTGAAATTCATTAGATTCGTCACCCATTGCATTATCCCAAAATTGTGCGTTCTCCTCCCAGATTTTTTTAC
>JAFXYU010000061.1 GCA_017541565.1 bacterium
CCCATCAGACAAAATTCCTGTTGTAACAGGAGAGGCTTGTCCGTGTGAAACCCAAGAACCTGCTGAATGCAATGAAGTTCCTAAGTGCGAACCGAATCCTATTCCGTCGTGTTCACTTTGCCCGTCTGCAAAAGACTTGTCGCGTGCTGATATGAGGCAAGTGTATTCATATCCTAACGCTATATACGGGTATAATAATTTTATAGGTACGGAACGGGATTCTATCTACCGTGCAGAGGGTTTTTCGGTTAATGGGAGTCAAGGGTTAACTGCTTCTACTATGGGCGCTGCTGTTGCTCCGGACGGCTCGGTCACCGGTGCGGCATCTAATATACCTTGTCTTAATGATTTATCGAACCATATGGGTGCGCCTATTTTAAGAGATGATGCAAAGATTGACGGAAACGGATGTCCGATTCAAATGGGAACTGCTAATTCAATTCAGGCAATTAAAAAGACACTTGTTCCGCTCGATTTAACACCGTTTGAAAATCTTTCAAACATGACAGGAGCAGCGGCTAATATGATGCAAATGTTTCCGGATGTTCCAAACAGCCACTGGGCTGCTTGTGAAATTGACAAACTTGCAATTAACGATGTGGTTGTAGGTTATCCGGACAGGTTGTACAAACCATATAGGAATATTTCTCGTGCGGAATTTGCTACTATGTTGGTTAAGGGATTCAATAAAGATATTCTTTCAAGTCAGAAAGAAAAGTTATTTACAGATGTTCCGACGAATCACTGGGCAAATTCAGCAATAACTGCGGCTGTTCATAATGATTTATTGAAGGGGTATCCAAACGGCACATTTATGCCGAATAACAATGTAACAAGAGTTGAAGCACTCTGTGCAATGTCTAAAGCAATTCAATGCGGTGAAATGTCTGCTTGTGATGCAAAGGCTGTTCTTGCAAAATATTCTGACGGCGGACAAGTTCCGGATTGGGCACAAATTCCTATTGCCAAGGCTCTTGATAAGGGCGCATTATCAAATTCTCCCAACCCGAATAAAATTAATCCCTTTGGAGAAGCAACCCGTGCTGATATTGCTGCAATGCTCCAAAATATCAGAGTTGCATCGGGTTTAGATAATAATCCTGTTACGGCAAACAATGACTGCCCGGTTTGTCCTCTTGATAAAAAGGCATTTATTGAAGAAGAAGAAATTGTTAAAATTCCGACTTTGAAACTTAAATTCAAGGATCAGGTTTCTGCAAAATCTTCTCATGTCGGTCAGAGATTTGCTGCAAAGACGTTGGAAGATGTTACGATTAACGGTCAACTTTACCCTTGCGGCTCAAATGTTTACGGTAAGGTTGTTGAAGTCGTAAGACCTTCGGGATGTCAAAAAGGTGCTTTGAAACTAGCGTTTACTGAAATTGAAAATTGCGGTCACAGAGCTGCTCTTCCTCAACAAATTCTTAACGCAGAAATAAATAAATCAAACACACCGAATATTGTTTCAAGAATTGTTACGGCACCTCTTACATGGTCAGGACAAATGCTTGGTATAGTCGGCAGAACAACAGGCGGTATGTTATCTTCATTGGGTAATAGCCTTGAAGATGTGGCATCTGGTACAGGTATTGCGTTAGGTGAAGCATTCCAAGGTCAGTTTATGGCTTCGGCAAGAAGCATAGGAGATGTCCTTTATGACACGGTTAAGACACCTGTTGATATAACAAGAACCGCTGTATCAGGTACAATTGGTCTTGCTCAGGCAACCGGAGATGAAATAGGCTATCTCGTTGATGCTAAAGGATATAAAATCTCGGCAATTAATCCAAGAGAACGTGTTACAATAGCATTTGGTTGTAATGCAAAATAATTAATACTTTTACTGCAAAAAGGGACTGATTCTCTCAGTCCCTTTTTCACTATATTTTGTAAATTTTTGTAAAAAATATTTTAAAATTTTAACAATAAAAATAAAGAGTTACGAGTTATTAAAGGCGATGCAAATTTTCAAAACTCTAATATATCAGATTTAGGTGAATTACAAATAATTGGTAGTAATGCAAATTTTGGCAACTCAAAAATTAAAACTTTAAATATGTTGCGTGAGATTAGAGGAAATGCTGTGTTCATCGATTCTGAAGTTGAGAATTTGGGGAATTTATCATTAGTAGGTGAATCTGCCTGTATAAACAAACCTGAAGGTTCTCAATTAAACAAACCATTTCTTACAGAAAATGATTTTAAAGATGTAAAATTAAAAAAACTGTTAATCTTGGATAGTAGTTATAGTAATATATTTTAATTTTATGCTCTAAAATTTGTTTTGTGTTAAAATGTTTATAGAATCACTGTCGCGGGGGAAATTTTAATGACGACACTAAGAAATGAACGAGTAAGAAAAGAACTTATGCGCGATATCTCTGATATTTTAAGAAAAGAAATCAGAGGCTTGGAAGGTGTTGTGTCTGTTGTTGATGTAGAAGTTTCTCATGACAACTCTTATGCAAAGGTAATATATAGTGTTTTGGGTTCTCCCGAGCAGATTGAAAAAGATAAAGAAATTATAGAAAGAAATACCGGTAAAGTAAGATATGAAGTAGGAAAACGTATCCGCCTAAGAGTTACCCCCGAAATTAAATTTGTGTTCTCGGACGGTCTTGAGCAAGGCTCGAGAGTGCTTGATTTGATTGATAAAATCTCAAAAGGCGAGATTAAATAATGTTTGGTTTTCTTAATGTTTATAAGCCAAAAGGTATTACATCTCACGATGTTGTTGCTGTTTTGAGGCGCGTAACAGGGGTAAAACAGATAGGACATACCGGAACGCTTGATCCTTTTGCGGAAGGTGTTCTTCCTGTCTGCATAGGAAAAGCAACCAGGCTTATTGAATATTTAAATGACGAAAAAGCATATATAGGTACCCTAAAGTTAGGTGCTTCCACAACAACCTACGATATAGAAGGTGATGTTTCCAAAACTTCCGATAAAAAAGTTACTTTAGATGAAATTAAAGATGTGCTTGATAATTTTAAAGGTGAAATTGAACAATTTCCTCCTATGTATTCAGCAATTAAGGTTAACGGGAAAAAATTATATGAGTATGCAAGACAAGGTGAAGATGTCGAGATTAAACCAAGAAAAGTCACTGTTAATGAAATAAAAATTCTGAATTTTGATGCTGAAAAACAAGAAATTGAAATATATATAAAATGTTCAAAAGGTACTTATATTCGTTCAATTGCGAACGATTTAGGACAAAAACTCGGAACTTACGCTTATTTAATAAAACTAATCAGGGTACAAGCCGGCGATTTTTTAGTACAAAATTCAGTTCAGTTAGAGAACCTTAAAACGCTTGAAGATGTACATAACAATTTGATACACCCGTTGGATTATTTGAATTATCCGAAATATTCAATTAATGATGAAGAAAAAAACAGGATTTCTAACGGTAACAGTATCAGAGTGACCTACCCAAACGGTATAATTCTTTTAACAGAAAACGCTAAGATTGCTGCAGTTGCAGAAGTCCAAAACTCTGTGGCAAAATGCAAAAAAGTATTTATTTGATTTTTTTATTTTAAACATTAACAAATAAATATGAATCGTATTATATCATTATTTGTTTGTTTTATTTTTGCATTTATTCCCGTACAAGCGGTTGTTGTGACAGGCGGTGTGGAATATAATCAGGAACGAGCGGCAGAAGAAGTTTTCAGAACTCCTCCAAAAACTATAAATTTTAATTTTATTTCAAGTCACTTTGTTGATATAAATTATTCTGATAATATTTCAGCATTGAAAGCGGGCATAAAAGCCCTTAAAGACAGACGTGTGGGAAGTTTCTCTGACGGAACTTATGGTGTAATTTATTATGACGATCCGCTTTTTTCCTGGTACTATTCTTCAAATGGCAGACTTGTTAATTTTACGGAGCGTTCATCTTCAGATTATCCGTGCAAAATTACAAAATATAAACCGGACGGTACTGTTGCAAATACGGGTTTAAAGGTATCTGAAAATGAGAGTTATATTTTTTCTTCTCAAGGAAAACTCTTGGCTCACTGGGTAGGGAATTTCTGCTATGATGAAGAAAATAACGTGATAATGACCAGAAAAACAGTAGAGTAGTTTTATTTATATTTAAAGCAATTGAACCCTTGTAAAAAGTTTTTTAGCAGGTTAGTATATTTGTATCGGGACGTAGCGCAGCTTGGTAGCGTACCACCTTGGGGTGGTGGGGGTCGCAGGTTCAAATCCTGTCGTTCCGATTTTTTTAATGCTTATATTTGTCCGCTTTCTTTATATCCATTCGGTGATTTCTTTTTTTGAAATATTCCACTCGTTATTAAAAGTTCGACCTTTTATATTACAGTACTTACATATTGGCGAAGGTTTTGCACAGAATTTTAAGATTTCGTTGGCATTTTTAATTTTATATATATCAAGATAATCTTTTTCCGTGATTGGAATATTCATTTTGAAATATTTGTTAAAGTGTCTCATATTACTTGCTATTGGACAGATATAAAGTTTACCTTTATAAACATTTGTACATTTGTTTGCTTCCTGACAATCCATAAAATTTGTGTATCTGTTTTGTTTTCCGCTTAAATCAAGAGGAAAGTGCCATTGAGAATCTTTTTTATCATCCGCGAAAAATTCTAATTTAACTCCATTATTGTCGGCTTTTTGTTCTATTAAACTCCAGTTTAGTTTTATCGGGTATTTTGTAATTGAAATAACAATTTTATTCTTTTTGCAATTTCCCCAAAAATCTTCATTTTGTTCACTTAGTAAAATTCCGTTTGTAACAAGTCGAATTTTAGTATTAGGGAAAAAATATCTTGCTATGTCCAGAAATTGAATTAAATCTTTGTGTAGTAACGGTTCTCCGCCGAAAATATTAATTGTTTTTACTTTACCAATAGTTATTTCCGACAATCTTTTTATGTCATTTTTGAATGTTTTAATATCTAAATATTCTTCTTTTGCTAACGGTGAAAAATGAACACACGATTTGCAATTCAAATTACAGTGTTCTACTATATGGAATTCTATAAATTCAACACATTTCTTAGGACAGAATTTTCTAAGTTTTTGTTTCAGTTGCGAGATTTTTGTGTGTTTTTTAATTATATAATTCTTTAATTTTGATATTAAATGTAAAATTTCTATTTGGATATCCATAATTTTAATAATCTCGCTAATTTTTAATTAGTTCAACTAATTGTACTTATATTTTATTTATATACCTTGCATTGCGCAATAAAATTAAGTTTTATTACAAATATAGTTTAGATTATTCATAAACGAAATTTATGTATAACGAGACTTGCCACAAATAAAAGAGTCAAGTCGACTCTTTTAAAATGGCGCGCGTGGCAAGATAGTCTTGGATTTTTTGCGTTAAACGAGTCTTCGCGTTTTGATATCGTGCTTATGCACTTATCAAAAACACTCCGCTCTCTGCAAAAAATCCGCTCGAACTCAAACAGGTCTTGCGACCTGTGGCGAGTTCTCCTTATACATAACATTCAA
>JAFXYU010000062.1 GCA_017541565.1 bacterium
ATAATTCATGGAAGCAGTTTTCCTTCTGCTGACGGGGAAGATACAGGATTCGGTACATTTAATTCCAACGCGGGACACGCGCTCATAGATTATGCTTCAGGGATTTTTAACGCACTCCAACTCGGACCGGCAGGAAAAACAAAATCTTCCGATTCATCACCTTATACGGGGACGATTTTCTCAGGAAACCCCTTGTTTATAGACCTTAAACAATTAACGGAGTCGAAGTGGAATAATATTTTATCCGTTGAAACTTTTATTAAAACAGTAAGCATTAACCCTAAACAAAACACCGGCAGAACTTGCTACTCATATATTTTTAATGCTCAAAATGAGGCTCTTAAAGAAGCATGGAATAATTTTAATTCAGGTAAAAAACTGAAAAAAGAGTTTGAAAAATTCAAAAAAGAAAATGCTTTCTGGCTTGATAACGACTCACTTTATGAGGCACTTTCAATTGAGAACGGCAACGACTATTGGTACATTTGGAAGAACGAAACGGATAAAAGACTCTTGAATCCTAAATCAGCAGAGGAAAAAAAGGCTTTTGCAAAAAGGATAAAAGAAATAAGAGCAAAATACTCTGACGAAATAGAATTTTACTGTTTCTGTCAATTTGTTCTCGAAAGACAAAATGAAGAAACAAAGAAATACGCGCTCTCTAAGGGGATTAAGATGATTGCTGACCGTCAGGTAACGTTTTCTGACAGAGATGCTTGGGCATATCAGTCTCTGTTCTTGGAAGGCTGGCTGCTCGGATGTCCGCCTGATTATTTTTCAAAAGACGGTCAGGCTTGGGGATTTCCGGTTATGGATCCTGAAAAAATGTACAATGCTGACGGTTCTTTGGGCGAAGGCGGAATTTTGATGAAAAATCTTTTCAAAAAAATGTTCAAAGAAAACCCCGGCGGTGTAAGAATTGACCACATTGTCGGTTTAATTGATCCGTGGGTTTATAAATCTGGTAAAAAACCAATGTGCGAAGACGGTGCAGGAAGACTTTATTCTTCACCCGAACATCCGGAACTTTCAAAATATGCTATTGCAACTGAGGCTGATTTGGACTGGACTCTTGAGGCTGATAAAGAAAAAAGAGTTAAAACACTTTCAGATAAACAGATTGCGCTCTATGGCAGATTGGTTGAGAAAATTGTCATAGGTGCCGCTAAAGAATGCGGTCTGGATAAAAATGCAATTGTTTGCGAAGATTTGGGAACATTAACAAACCCTGTTGCCGCTGTTATGGAAAAATACGAACTTCAGGGTATGAGATTAACCCAGTTTGTAATTCCTGAAAAAGAAGACCATCCGTACAGATGCAAAAATATTGACGAACACGTTTGGAACATGGTCGGAACTCACGACAACAACCCGATTTTGTCTTGGGCTGACAGTATGATAAACACTCACGAAGGTTACTTGCACGCAAAGAACCTCGTTGAAGACTTGTTTGCGGAAGCGGATAACAAGGACGATATTATTGTCAGAATGACTCAAGACAGAGATTTTCTTGCGTTTGTTAAATTGGTCGAAATTTTTGCATCAAAAGCAAGAAATGTTCAGATTTTCTTCACGGATTTCTTCCAAATAAATGAAACTTATAATACACCGGGAACATCAGGCGATCAAAACTGGTCACTCAGACTTCCTAACAATTATAAGGATTTGAACGCAATCGATTTGAATGCTATCCTCAAACAAGCAATCCTTTCTCGCGGAAGCGAGTTTGCGTCGAAACACGCAAAACTGGTTGAGAAGCTGGGCTAGGCAAATTTAAGATTATTAAAGAAGCAGGGTACGTCCTTTTGACGCACCCTGCTTTTGTTTCATTAATCTGGTAGTCTTGCTTCGAGGCGGAACTTGGGATTATTCATAAATTTTGTATTTATTATTTCCGCCGACCATATATTAAAAGTCTTTCGCTTCCTTTCTTCAGAAAGGAAGATGTTTATTATCAAATTACTGACATCCTTTATCATCGGCGTCTGTCATACCGTCGTAGTTGTTATCGATTTTGTCTGTGCAGGAGCCTATGGAGTCTTTGCCTTCAGCGCGCGGGGTATATTTGAGCCATCTGTCCGGAATTTTGTTCCATTGGTAGAGGAAGAACTCTCGGCAGAACTTTGCCGCATCAGGTGAATTTAGTATAACCATGTTTTCATCATTTTTGTTATTACCGCTGTTGGAAAAATTCATTGAGCCTGTAATCAAGTATTCATCATCGACAATTATTGTCTTTGAGTGCATTTTTCCTGCGTAGTTTTCGGCTTTGACCGGAATGCCTGAGTTGCGGAGTACAACGTGTTTTGAGTGTTTGGTTGAAGCATTTAGGGCATCAACAATAATTTTTACTTCGACTCCTCTGGATTTTGCCTTAATAAGTTCGTCTGTAATTTGTCTTTCCGTGATAACGAATGCGGGAATGTATATATATTTTTTAGCGTTTCTGATAATAGGCAAAACTCCGTTTTCAATCGGTTTGTCTTGTGGTGCAAAAAAGATTTTTACTTTTTGAGCGGATTTATTTGGGGTTGAAGTTTTGTCGTTATGAAATTTCCCTGCGTACATTTGTTCAAATTCCTGAGTATAAATTTTTGCGATTTCGGGTGATTTAAGAACGACAATCATGTTTGAATTATAGCCGGACATGTCGGTATGCGAAAGGTTTGCCGAGCCTGTGATAACTGTTCTTTTATCAAAGATATAAAACTTGTTATGCATAGTATTATTGACTTCCGGTGAAGAACTATCGCTGATATTGTTTGTAATCAGTTTGGTAAAAATTTCCGTATCAGGGTATATATTTCCGCCTTTTTTATCAATGTCATAAACCATCCTGATTTTTACACCTCGGTTTTGTGCCGATTTTATTGCTTTTTCTATTGCGGGAGTAGAGGAATACCCATAAATTGCTATATCAAGAGTGTTTTTGGTTTGGTTAATGTTGTTCAGTATTTCTTTACAGATGTCGGAAGAGCAATTTCTGTCCGGAATGAGTTTTGAAGTAGAATCCGATAGAATTATTTTAATGTTTCCCAAATTGAGTACTTGATTTTTTTGTACCGATGGATTTTCATTCTTCTTTTCTTGTGTTTTAACGTGGCTTTTTCTCACTACTATATAGTTTTTGAGTCTGTTTGCATCGGTTTTAGAGATTGGGTAAATTGTATCCGTATCCAAATCAACGAGTACAAATTTTCCTTTCCTTATTGTTTTGAGTTGTTTCTCAAACGCTTTATCGTTCGTGGGTTTGCCATTTTTGAGGCAATAGGGCGAGTTTTCAAAACGGGTTTTGTATCCGAATCTATAGTATATAATATCACCGTCAGAAAGTTTAACTTTTCTCAGATAAAGAAGGTTTTTAGCCCAGTATTTCCCAAAACAGCCCAAGATGAATGCCTCGTCTTCATTTATTGAAAGTTTAGATGCATAATCTTTATTCTTTGAGGAATAATAAGAGTCAAAAGTATCAAGTTCTTTAAACGAAAAATTTTCTTCGTTCAAGGTTATATTGTTTGCTGATAAGACATTTTCTACAACTACAACGTTGCCCGACTTGTTAACAGCAAGAATTGCAAAAAGCATTATTAGAATAAAAGTTGCGGCAAAAATTTTTTTTGACTTATCCGATAACATAAATATTATATTATCACAATTTCTGAATCTGTTTTATTCAAAATTTGTTATGTTTTGCATATAATATTCATGCAATTTAGATTTTCTAAAATAAGAAAGGAAAGCAGATATGAAAAAATCAATCAAAGATTTAGGCGACATTAGAGGGAAAAAAGCACTCGTAAGAGTTGATATAAATGTACCTCTTGATGAAAACAAAAATGTAACTGACGATACCCGTATTCAGGCAATCGTTCCTACGGTTAGTTTCTTGAAAGAAAAAGGTGCAAAAGTTATTCTTATGGCACATTTGGGAAGACCGAAAGGTGAAAAGAATCCTGAATTTACACTGGAGCCTGTTGCAAAATATATGGCTAAAGTTTGCGGTGAAGAAATTGTATTTATTCCTTCTGTAGAAGAAGCAGCACCTTATGTTGAAAAACTCGCAGAAGGTCAGATTGCTTTACTGGAAAACATCCGTTACTACAAAGCGGAAGAAGCAAAAGACGACGATATGACTTTTGCTCAAGAACTTGCAAAGTTAGGTGATTTCTATGTAAATGACGCATTCGGTGCAGCGCACAGAAACCACACTTCAACTGCAAAGTTGGCTAAGATTCTTAAACCTGCAGTTTCGGGTTTGTTGATGGAAAAGGAAATCAGATGCTTATCTCAGGCACTCGATAATCCGACTCGTCCGTTTACGGCAATCGTTGGCGGCGCAAAGGTTTCTTCAAAAATCGGTGTTTTGGAAAATCTTTTGGACAAAGTTGACAATATGATAATCGGTGGCGGCATGGCTTATACATTCGTAAAAGCAAACGGCGGTAAAATCGGTAACTCAATTTGCGAAGATGATCAAATCGAAACAGCAAAAGCCATTGAAGCAAAGGCTGCTGCTAAAGGTGTTAAACTCGTTATGGCAACTGACGTTCTCGTAACTGATGATTTTTCGGGTAACGGAACTAACAAGTTTGTTAAGATTAGCGAAATTCCTGACGGATTTGAAGGTGTTGACGCTGGCGAAGATTCAAGAAAAGCATTTGCGGAAGTTATCAAGGCTTCAAAAACAATTCTTATGAACGGACCTGTCGGTGCATTTGAAAATCCGAAATTCGCTGAAGGTACAAAAGCAGTTCTTGCTGCTGTTGTTGAAGCAACCAAAAACGGTGCAACATCCGTAATCGGCGGCGGTGATTCAGTAAGTGCAGCGAAGAAATTCTTTAAAGCGGAAGACTTTACTCACGTTTCTACGGGCGGCGGTGCTTCTTTGGAATTTATCGAAGGTAAAGTACTCCCCGGCGTTGCGGCATTGGATGATAAGTAAACCTTTTCAAAGAGGAATTTTGAATCGAATGATAATTAAATGCGGTGCAATTTGCACCGCATTTTTTATATTTTATATTTCTCCGATTAGGTCGTATTCTGTTGCATCAATGATTTTGACTTGTTCGATATCTCCGGGAACGACCGGTTTATCGGCTTTTATACTCACGATTCCGTCGATTTCCGGAGCATCAAATTCGCTTCTTGCTACAATTTCTCCGTCATCTGAGAATGCTTCTATTATGCAGGGAATTGTTTTTCCTATGAAATTTCTGTTTCTTTCCAAAGATATTTCCTGCTGAATTTCCATAAGTTTGTTGAACCTTGCTTTAGCAACTTTAGCGGGAACTTGCGGTTTCATATTGTAAGAGGGTGTTCCTTTTTCTCTTGAATATGTGAAAACTCCGACACGGTCAAATTTTACATTTTTTATAAATTCAGCCAAATGTTCAAAATGTTCTTCCGTTTCATTAGGATATCCGACAATAAAAGTCGTTCTTATTGAAACATTAGGGATTCGTTTTCTGATATTTTCAACCAGTTCTTTA
>JAFXYU010000063.1 GCA_017541565.1 bacterium
CCTGAGAATTGTCAATATTTAACAGATGGGCAATTTTTGTGCTGGAAATAAATTGTTCGTCTTCTTTCAAATCTTCCAAAATAAAATGATATAAAGATAAACGATTTACTACTTTATCAGGAATATTCATTTTGCTCCTTTTTTCTAAGTGATTGAGTTATAAGTGACACAGTGACTAAGTGGTTTAAAATCACTTGCTCACTTAATCACCTGTTCACTTGTTTATCTGTTCACCTGTTAAACAATCCCTTCATAAGCATTAAGGAAGATTTGCTTAATCTCTTCCATAAGCGGATATCTCGGGTTTGCACCTGTACATTGGTCATCAAACGCTCTTTCTACCAATGTATCAAGGTTCTTGAGAAAGTCTTTCTTTGTAACTCCGACATCCTTGATTGCTTTCGGAAGATTGATTTCTGTCATCAAATCGTCAACCGCCTTAATCAACAATTCGACTTTTTCATCTTCGGTTTTTCCGCCAAGATTAAGTTCATCCGCAATTTGACCGTATTTTGTCTTAGCATTCGGATATTTGTATTGCGGGAAAATTGCCTGTTTTGCCGGTTTATCCGTAGAATTGTATTTAATAATTTGACGAATTAAAAGAGCATTTGCAACACCGTGAGGAATATTGTACATAGCACCCAACTTGTGAGCCATTGAGTGGCACAAACCCAGAAATGCGTTAGCGAAAGACATACCTGCAATTGTTGCCGCATAGTGCATTTTTTCTCTTGCAACAGGGTCATTAGCACCTTCTTTGTATGAACGAGCCAAATATTTGAATACTAATTTTGTTGCTTCAAGAGCATTTGAGTTAGTAAAGTTTGTTGCCATACAAGATACATACGCTTCAATTGAGTGAACCAAAGCATCAATTCCTGATGCTGCAGTTAAACCTTTTGGCATGCCGTCAACAAAATTCGGGTCAACAATTGCCATATTCGGAGTGAGCGCATAATCCGCAATTGCGTATTTGTAATGAGTTTTTTCATCCGTAATAATTGAAAACGGAGTAACTTCACTACCTGTACCTGATGTAGTCGGAATGCAAACCATTTCAGCCTTTTTACCCAATTCCGGTATCTGGCAGATTCTTTTTCTTATATCCATAAATCTCATTGAAATATCTTCAAAATTTGTATCCGGCTGTTCATAAAGAAGCCATACAATCTTTGCCGCATCCATCGGAGAACCTCCGCCAAGCGCAATAATCACATCAGGTTCATAAGGTCTTACTATTTCCATAGCCTGTTTAATTGTAGCAATTGTCGGATCAGGTTTAACATCAAAGAATACCTGATGGTCTATTCCAATTTCATCCAAAACTTTGGTTATATTATCAACTGCTCCCGAATTGAACAAGAAACGGTCAGTTACGATAAATGCTCTTTTTTTGCCTTTCAGTTCTCTGAGCGCAAGGTCTAAACACCCTCTTTTAAAATAAACTTTCGGCGGAACTTTAAACCATAACATATTTTCTCTCCTTTCAGCAACAGTTTTATAGTTAAGCAAGTGTTCTACTCCAATATTTCCGGAAACCGAGTTTCCGCCCCAAGAACCGCACCCCAAAGACATTGAAGGTTCGAGTTTGAAGTTATATAAATCCCCGATACCGCCTTGTGATGAAGGTGAATTAATGATTACACGGCAAGAAGGCATTTTCTCAGCATAATAGTTAATTCTGTCACTTTTCCTGTCATCCGTATACAGAGCGGATGAATGCCCTGCACCGCCTTTGTAAACCAATTCATAAGCCATATCAGTTGCTTCTTCAAAATTTTTGGCTTTGTACATGGTTAAAATCGGTGACAATTTTTCTCTTGAAAACGGGTCTTCCCAATCAACCTTCGGTCTTTCGCAAAGCAAGATTTTAGAATCTTCCGGAATCTTAAATCCTGCAAGTTCGGCAATTTTACAAGCCGGCTGACCTACAATTGCCGGATGTGCCGTTCCTCTTTTCGGGTCAATAAACGGAAGTTCGAGCATTTTCTTCTCATCCGATTTCTTAACCAAATAAGCACCTCTATATATAAATTCTTTTTTAACTTCTTCGTAAACGTCTTCAACAACAATTACCGATTGTTCCGAAGCACAAACCATACCGTTATCAAAGGTTTTTGACATCAAAATTGAAGATACTGCCATTTTTATATCCGCTGTTTCATCAATTACGGCGGAAACGTTTCCCGGTCCTACACCCAATGCAGGTTTTCCTGATGAATATGATGCCTTAACCATCCCCGGACCTCCGGTTGCTAAAATACAATCAATATCAGGATGATGCAAAAGTGCCTCGGATAATTCCATGGAAGGAACATCTATCCAACCTATAATATCCTTTGGCGCACCCGCTTTAACAGCCGCATCCAAAACAACCCTTGCGGCTTCAATTGTACTTTTTGTTGCTCTCGGGTGTGGTGAGAATACAATCGCATTTCTTGTTTTGAGCGAAATTAATGACTTAAATATAACCGTTGAAGTCGGATTTGTGGTAGGAATAATACCGGCAAGAATTCCCAAAGGTTCTGCAACTGTCTTAATTCCGTTTTCTTTATCCTCACTTATCACACCGCAAGTCTTTGCGTTTTTGTGTTTGTTATAAATATATTCACAAGCAAAATGGTTTTTGATAATTTTATCTTCCAAAACACCCATGCCTGTATCTTCGACAGCCATTTTTGCAAGCGGAATACGCATCTTATCCGCAGCAGTTGCCGCAGCCTTAAAAATCTTGTCTACCTGTTCCTGTGAAAATTGTTCGTATTCTCTTTGAGCCTTTTTAACTCTTTTTAATAAAGAGTTCAAAGCATCAACAGAATCAACAATTACGTCCTTTTTCTCTTTTACTTTTGGCATTATATTTCTCCTCTTAATTGTGATTTATTTCCTTATTTAAAATTTTATTATGCAATAAGAAGGATGTCAACATTATTAAGGGTATTAGATATTAAGTTTATATTAAGTTTATAAAACTGATTTGAGATTATTAAACATTGTTTCTATAATCAAAAGTTTTTCGTCATCGGAAACAGAAAACAGTTTATTTATATTTTCCTCAAAATCTTTTGGTAGAATTTTGCAGTTTGTTTTGGCGTATTGAACCAGCCTTTTTTCGCCAGGGTGCAGAAGTTCGTTTTTTGCAAAAATTACATCAAAATAACTCGCCATAAATGCGGAAATCCTGTGATTTACGCTGTTTTTATCCCCCCGCTTTACCGCTTTTGCTATTTGTTCATAATACGAAGCAAACGGTTTATCTTTCATTAACATCATATTACGCTTTATTATATTTTCTTTCAGTTTTAACGGATAATGTGTTTTTATTTTTTCTTGAAGATTTTTAAGCCAATTTTCGGGATCATAAATAATATCAAAATTTTTCAATGTATATAAAAAGCAAGTCGTGTAGCCATTTGACGGGTAATTTTTAATCCAAACATTATCCGTAATTTCTTCAAACCAATTTTTTGACCAGTACATTACGTCAAATTGTACGTTTAATTCATCAACAAAAAATTCATCACCCGAACCGAAATATTCTCCTCCAGTTTCATATTTTGAAGAGTATTTTTTAACTATTTTTTCTCTTTCCTGAACGGAAATATCGTTTTTGGTGAAAACATACAAATCAATATCAGAAAAATTATCCGAAGTTTTTGCAGATGATGAACCTCCGATTGCAATTGCAATTACTTGAGGAAATTTTTCGTATTCCGCCAAAATTTTTTTAAAATTTTTCATAATTTTATATCTTATCTTTTACGACTTTTTGAAGACCTTTCGGATGGTCAACATTTCGTCCGAGTTTAAGAGCAATTTCTAGTGCCAATTGCTGCATTACAAGAACATTTGCAAACATCTGTTGAATTACATTTTCGCATTCAATATTGATATTAACATCGGGTTTTATCTCATCCGGAGAAGGACCGATTACTACCAAATACGGGTTATAATCCGATTTTATTTTATTAATATTTGCAATTGAACGCTCGGAAATTTTGTCCACTGCGATATACACAAGAGTCGATTTGTTGTTCAAGACCGCAACGTGTCCGTGCATAAATTCACCCAAAATTGCCGCACTAATGTTTTTATAAGATGTTTCTTTGGTTTTTAGAGCAGCCTCTTTTGCCAGAGAATAAGAAATTCCGTCCGCTGTTATAATTATTGTATTTTCTTTTTTTAAGCGGTTTGCGAGTTTTTTTATTTCGTTTCTTCTTGCAAGGGCTTTTTCTAAAATTATCGGAAGATGAATTAAAGAATCTTTGTAATGTTTTGTTGCCTCAGCACCGTTTACGTTCTCAATAAGTTTTAGTGAAATAAGTATCAGGCAGAGCATTTGAGATGTAAAAGATTTTGTTGCCGCTATTCCCTGTTCTACTCCCGCAAAGCAAGCAACTTTATAGTCACATTTCTGCCAAATAGTTGATTTTTCATTGTTTGTAATACAAAGAGTTGCAAGATTTGCAACAGATTTAACTTTGTCAACGGATTTTAAAGTGTCGCTTGTTTCTCCTGATTGAGTAATAAAAATATAGAGAGTATTTTCATCGTGCGGAATAATGCTTTTTAGCAAAAATTCGCTCGAATATATTGCACGAGATTCTATGCCGGAAAATTTTTCGAGTAAATCAACGGCAAAACGGGCGCAATGATAAGATGAACCGCTCGCAACAAGAACAATTTTTCTTATATTTTGCGGTAAGTCTATTTTTATTTCACCTGTTTCGGGGTTAATATACCTCATTAAAATATACGGAACAATCTTGGTTTGCTCTTCTATTTCCATTTCCATATTGGTTTTTGGTTTAACAAAAAACATATACTCTCCTTACTAAGACCTCTTTATTTTAGCATAAATTGTTGAAAAAATGATTTTTGTTATAAAATATTAATACTATGCGGACGTAATTCAGTGGTAGAATGCAACCTTCCCAAGGTTTTCAGGGGTTCTCTTCATATCTCTCACATTCTTCACAGACTTTACAAATTAAGGATTTCGGCTATTTCATATTTTTCACAATTTTCACATTTTTCATAGATTTTACGAATAAATGTTATAAAAATGTTATAAAAATTCGGGTAAATAATTTATGCTGTTTTTAATTGGATTTTATAACCTAAACCATTAATTAATTTTAAAGTAGTGCTGATTTTTGGTTGTACTTTTCCGTTAAGAATATCAGATAAATTACTTCTATCCATTTTCAATTCTTTGGCAAGAGAGGTGATTGCACCCCGACCACGTGCTTTTACAACATGTTGTAAGGAACGAATGAAAGCATCAATATTACCGTCTTTTGCAAATTCTTCTAAAGATGTTTCAAGATAAACTCTTTGATATTCTTTATCTTGTAAATGTTGCTGCATTAAATCATCATGACTAATTGTATTAGCCATAACTTTATCCATATCTAAATTAAATTCTTCTGCAAAATCTGTCATTTTGAGTTCCTTTCGATAAAATCTTTTAAATATTTTTCGGCTTGTTTTATTGTTCGTTTTTGGTCATCTTTAACACTTCCTGCAACAATTATTATTACAATGTTTGTTAGGTCTCGGTAATAAACTCTATAACCTTTACCTACAAAAAATCTTAGTTCTGATAACATACTATTAGAAAGTTTTTTATGGTCTCCATACAAACCATCAGCCAGTCTTTCTATACGATTATCAATAATTGCTTTGGTTTTATCATCCAAAGAATCAAGCCATTCGTCATAAGGACAATGACCATCAGCAGTTTTGTAATAAATGATTTGCTTCAAGTGTTCATTTTCTGACATATTACCACCTAATTATATTGTAGGGTATAGCCTACAAAAAATCAAGAGGTAAATGGGAAAATCTATAAGTTTTAATAATTGGTAAACCCGATATACCTTTTTTATTTTGAATAATTTTATTAATGTCTAAACTTTTTCAAAAAGATGCCAATACATGCTAATACAAGTATGATAAAAATAATTCCCCATATACCAATAGTGCCAGATATAGCAGCACAAGAAATCATAAATTCCTGCATAACTGAGCAATTCGTGTTTTGCTTTAGATACTCAAGTTCCTGCATCATTTTTTCTTTTTCTTGGAGTTTATCTTCTTGTTTAGTATTACCTATTCTTGCAATATCATATACAAGCTCTCTTACTTTTTTCTCTCGAGCTTTTTCATTATATTTTAGTACCTCAAGATAATTAGTAGAGATTACCCCTGTTTCTTTAGCAACTTCAAATGCTTGTTCTTTTTCCCGAGCGTACCTACGCAACTTCATTGTTTCAAGATTATCCTCTGCCTGTATCCCTTCTTGTATATTTTGTTGAGCAGGTGATAAACGAGAGTATACAAAATTTTGCATACCCACGTTTTCTGTTTCTACAGGAACTCCTCCATTCAAATTTGTTAGTGTATTTTGATGTAATTTTTCATTTGATATAGCATATATTGACTCCATACTAATAACATAAAATATAATGAGTGTAATTATACCTATAAATTTAAATTTTAATTTATTTGTATTATTTCTAGATTTAAAACAAAACATAAATACTATCCTTTTGTTCTTATTGTAGTATAATAAAGAATATATTCAAGCGGACGTAATTCAGTGGTAGAATGCAACCTTCCCAAGGTTGACGTCGGGAGTTCGAGCCTCCTCGTCCGCTTTTTGTTTTTTATTATTATTATCTAAGAGGCGAGAACTTCCCACAAGAAGAAAGTCTTGTCAGGGTTCGGCGGATTTGCGGACGGACGTTAGTCCGGATAGCGAGAATATGAAGCGACTGAACCGATTAGGTTCAAAAGCGAAACTATTCGAGCGTGGAGCAAATCCAAGAAAAGCCTCCTCGTCTGCTTACTTTTTTTGTAAAAAAAGTAAGCAAAAAAACTTTCATTATACTGTATTATTTAAAAACTACAAATTTTTTGTAAAGGATTTTTTTTCTTTACCCTAAAAATTATGATATACTTTTACCATGCAGCGATACACATATTTAAACGCAAGTGTTAAAAACGGAAGTATTATGAGATGGCCGGTTAATAATCTTACGGTCTATATTGCTCCTATGAAATTTTATTCCAAAACCGGAGAAGATGCCAAATACAGAAGAATGGTTATGGATGCTTTTTCCGTATGGGCTGCTGCAAGCGGCGGTAAATTACATTTTAAAATAACTAATATTCTTTTAGAGTCTTTAATTAATGTAGATTGGAAACGTGTTGAAAGACATGCGCTCGGACATTGTTATTTTAATTGGGATTCAGCAAACAGATTGTGTGGTGCGGAAGTTTCTATCGGTCTTACTGACGGAAGGATTCATCAGGAATATGATAATGATACGGAAGTTTATCATACAATTCTTCACGAAGTCGGTCACGCTTTAGGTTTGGGCCACAGTCCTTATAAAACTGATATTATGTATACTCCGCATCAATACGGAATTGCATCACTTAGTGAAAATGACAAATATTCAATACAATGGTTATACAGGTTACAATCCGGTGCTTCAGTTAAACAAATTGCATCAAAATACGGAATAACTACTTCAACTGATATTGATGCCGTAATAAGAAAAATCGACTCTAAAAACAGTGAAGTTAACACATCCGAAAGATTACAAATAAATACACAAAGGAGAGATTTATTACAAGAAGCGGAAAATATAGGTGATTTAAACAGATATAATATGCTTTTACAAAATATTTCTCTTTCAGGTGAAGTTAACAACTATCTAAAAATTAACAGAAACGAAAAGAAAGATATTTATTAATATCAATTAATTTATATAAATATAATCATCATCATAATAAGCACCCATTTTTTGTAGAAAACTATCTAAAAGTATTATAAATAAAGGATTTTTAATGTAGAAAATTATATAGAAAAAATATTCAAAACTTACAATTTTTCTATATTTTTCTATATAAAAAAAGAAAAAATAAAAAAATCCAAAAATTAATATATAAAAACATTCAAAACTTGTAAGTTTTCTACAACTTTTCTACATAGTTTTCTACATTTATATATTTTGGTGTATTAATAAAAAATTACTAATATTTTTAATTGTGACTTTCTTTAATGATAAAGAAAGTCACCAAAGAAACTGCCCAAGCTGGAATTCCGCTCACTAATCAATTGTAGCGTTCGACCTTAGACCGACAAACTCGCTTACGCTCAGACAATGCCGGTCTTGATGTTGTCTCACTAACATTGATTGTTCGCTCCGTAAGGCTTTGGGTTTGGGGTTTAACGTAATGAGCAAACAATCTGAGTGAAACAATGATAAATAATAAATTTAACACAATAAAATATATTATTTTACTGTAATATTGTATACAGTCACATAAAAAAACCTGCTTTTTCAAGCAGGGTTTTTCGAGAATACCAATCTTACATCATATTAATTACATTTATCTTTTAGTTTTGAATACAATCTTTGCATACATTCGTCAATAAGATCGTCATCTGTATATCTGTCGCAAATTGCGTTATATGCATATCCGATACCTGCGCCGAGCAGCCCTATACCGCCGATAATCCATCCTACCGGGTTACTTGCAAGTGCTATACCTGCTCCTACTCCTGCAGCCGCTCCTGCTCCTGCGTAAGCACCGTTACTCCAACTGAAGAATTGTCTGTGGTTACCGTTATTGAAAGTAGTTTCTTTTGATAACGGATTATTTTCATCATCATATAAATCAATAATTGTCTTTATTTTTATATAATCGGCATCATTTTCAAAACCGTTATCTTCTGCAACTTTGAGTAACGATTTTATTAAGTTTTTCTTATTATCCATAGTGATAATACCGCCGTCATATTCGTCATCAAGATGTTCAATAATTCCTTCAATAGGATTTAATCCCTTGACTTCATAAACACCTTTCAGAAATTCCATAACATTATCAGGATCAACATTTTCAAGGTATTTATTAACAATCGGGTAATCTAAAGTTGCATCATTATCTTTTTTGATAAGATTTACCAAATCTTTTCCGTTCTGATATGATTTAGACTCTACTTTTTTCATCATAGCGTCTATATTTGCTTTTTCACCGATTTTATTGTTTTTCTTATCATATTTGTGTAATTTACCATCACTGCCTACTTTGTAGTAGTTGTTGAACTTGGAACTATAATAAACACCGTCATTATCAGTTTCTTGTAATACTTTTCCGTCAACTAATTTTGTGATATTTTCATTTGTTTCTGATTTTGCTGATGAAGTTTTTTCTTCTTTTTCTTCTTTCTCTTCTTCTATTTTTTCTTCTTTTTTATTAGTTGTTAAAATTTCATCATCTTCAATTGTTGTGTAGTGTTTACTTTCTATTTTGTCAAAATCAACAGTTGAACCGTCAGAAAGGTGCAATTTTTTATTGGTATCAAGCCAGCCTTTAAGTTTTACCAATTCTCCGTCTTTTACAATAAAGAATTGCGGTCTTCCTTTTATATCTTTACCTTTTGATTTATAAACTTTTACATCGCCGTAAGCACCTGATTTACTGCTGTCGGTTTCCTTAATTGTTCCGTCATCAGTGAGTGATTCAATTCTTTCTTCAACAGAAGAGTAATTCTTTTTTTCTTTCTTTTCTTCTTTTTCGTAACGACTATTGTTTTCAACTTTATCTGCTTTCGGAATTTGACCTTCAAAGCCTTCTTTAATCAAGTCTTTTTTGGTCTCATCCTGAATTTTGGTTTCTGAAATCAAGTCAGGTATAAGTGAATTAAATTCTTTTCCGTATTTTTCCTGAATAGTATTGTCAATATTTGCAGCCTGCTGCATTCTGATTTGAGTGTACAAATCTTCAAATGCAGGTATAACCTTATTTAATGCGCTTGATATTTTGGATTTAATATCAGAACTCGGTTCAGTGCCTTCTTTAAGTTTATCCATTACCGGTTTTAAATGTTCATCATAAGCATCACTCAACGCTGCTTTTTTCTTCAATACTGTAGGACAATCTTTAAAATCGCTTCCGCCTGCGACATCTAAAAGTGCGAGAACAAAATTTTGTATTCCGGCAGGAGTGGTTGATTTCATATTCTTGGAAATATAACGAAGAATACATCTGTCATCATCGGTTTTATTTGATTCATTCCAATAACTTAATACTTCTATAATATTATTGTTTTGTCTGCAAAGAGAAGCCAGACTTACAAAGTTGCCGCCATCAGAAGATTCTATTTTAATACCTTCTATTAATTTCTTTGTTCCTTCGTCAATATCAACATCTTTTCTTTTGTTGTCAACGCTGTAGAAATATCCTGCTTTAGTCAATTCTTTTTTGATATTGTCATCGTCAAGAATTGCCGCTACTATATTTTTTTTGGAAATATTTTTGAAAAGATTTCTTAATGCTTCAAGTTTTTCGCTATTATTGGATTTTTTCATTGCTTCTTGATATGCTTTAATTTCATCATCCTCTAAATAACCATTTTGAAGTATTTTATTATAAACATTTTTGTAAGCATCTATTTTTGTTGCTTCAATACTTTTGCCTCCGCCTGCGCTGCCGCTTCCGGTACCACCGTTCAAGCCGCTGAAATCAAATTTAAAATTGAACGGATTTGTACTTGTGCCGACAGAAGTACTTCCTGCTCCGCCCCAACTGAAATTACCCCAAAATCCGTTAGAATTTCCGTTTATTTTTGATGCTACTTGATTAATTGCAGTTTGCGGATTAAGAAGTTCATTATAACTAAAATTAGGATAAGAAAAATAATTATCCCAAACACTACCGATATAACCAAGTTTAGCGGCTCCGTACATCATAGTTGTTTTTAAAGGCGCATACATGGATTGGTCAAGCAAATCTATCCAAATCGGTTGTATCATTTTTCTATCCTCTAAATTTTCCTCTTACATATATAAAGTTCCAAAACCATGTAGAATTGCCTTTTTCAGACTTTTTGCTTAACAAAAGTTTACAATTTGAGCATGGAAAATTTAGGTAATATGTTGTGACTTTCTTTATCATTAAAGAAAGTCACCAAAGAAACTGCCCAAGCTCGAACTCTGCTCACTAATCAATTGTAACGTTCGACCCGAGCCCGACAAACTCGCTTACGCTCAGACAATGTCGGTCTTGATGCTGTCTCACTAACATTGATTGTTCGCTCCGTTAGGCTTGGGGTTTAGCGAATGAAGTTCCGCCCCAAGAGGGGTAAATATAATGGCTGGGAATTGTCATTACCAGCCTGTTTTGTTGAAAACCTTTCTTTAATGATAAAGAAAGTCACATTTATAAAGATATTAATAATTAGCACACCAAAATATATACTTGTGATAATAAATTTATATGTTATAATAAGATGTGTATCGGAGGGAATATGGCACGAGTATTAATTTCAATGTCAAATGACTTTTTATCGAGAGTAGACAACGTTGCTTCATCTGAACAAAGAACGAGAAGTGAGTTAATAAGAGAGGCTTTGAGAGTCTATATTAAGAGAACAAAAATATCCAACAACGCTAAAGCGGAAGAAAATGCAACTATCCTGACAAGTTTGTTAGATTAAATTTGCCATTTCTTTTACACTAAGCCGAAATATCACAGTGGGCATGCCGTTCCGGTGTTTATTTTGATGTTTTTATAATGTTTACATTTTGTTTAAATGTAAACATGTTTTATATTTGTAATACTGACACAGGCTCGGAATATTTCCGAGCCTGTGCTTTCATCCCTTTTTTAATATTCACACACACAATAATTAACTTTTTTCATCTTCCATATATCTGTAATCCAAGAGGCTTCCTTCATATTTGTCTGAGTCATCCGAGTAGAACATTGACATATTGTTTATTGTTCTGTTTCTGTCTGCAATTCTTTGTTTTTCAACCTGAGAATTTACGCCGTATGCGCTGATTTCCTGGCTTGTAACTTTTCCGTCATGGTTAGCGTCAATATCGTCAAAGTGAGCAAGTACGGTTTCTTGCAGACTTCCTGTAATACCTGAACTTGCACCTAAGGAGATTATTTGTTCCCTTGTTAATCCTTGGGTTGCGATATTGTTCATAAATTTCTGAATTTCATCAGCGGATATTTTTCCGTCTTTGTTAGTATCTACACTGTTAAAATTTGATGAAAGATATGATGCAAAAGTTGCACCGTAGGCAGTGTTTGTAACGTTTGTATTCGTTAACGCTTTATTGAGGTTTTCTAAAGTTACTCCGTCTTTGTATTGATTGGAAATCAGTGAGAAAGAGTTTGTCAAACCTGCATTAATTCCTGTGAATAATGATGATCCGTCTAATTTTTTACCCATTTTTGAGTCTCCATATTAGTTTTCCACTTTTAGTTTAATAATATTTTTATAAAAGTCAACGTACGTTTAGATGATAAAAAATAAATAACAGTAATCAAATTTTATTTCAAATATGGAATTGTTTTATAAACACCTCTCCTGTGGGGGAGGTCGCGGTTGTAGTCGAGCGTGAGTGAGACGTACAACTGCGGGAGGGGGCTAATCTTTAAACCAAACCATCCCCCACCCGAATCCGTAATGCTCAAACACAGTTTTCGCAAACGGCTTCTGCCCTCCCCCGTGTGGAGGGTCATATCAATTTATAATTTTCTATTTATTTTTGTGCCATAATAGAGGGGTAAACGGATTAAAAGGAAGGAATATAAATATGTCAGAAGTAAGAGTCAGAATTGCGCCTTCACCGAGCGGAAACCTGCACATCGGTACCGCAAGAACGGCGTTGTTTAATTATTTGTTTGCAAAAAAGAACAACGGCAAATTTGTTTTAAGAATAGAAGATACTGATGCTGAAAGAACGGCTCAGGAATATGTGGATAATATTTTTGATTCACTTAAAGCACTCGGTCTTAATTGGGATGAAGGTCCGGATGTTGGCGGAAACTATGGTCCTTATACTCAATCTCAAAGGTTTGATATTTATCCTAAATATGTTCAACAACTGTTGGACAGCGGATACGCTTACGAATGTTTCTGCACCCCGGAAGAATTAGAGGCAGAAAAAGAAGAGGCTAC
>JAFXYU010000064.1 GCA_017541565.1 bacterium
CTCAATAGACTCTCAGGTTGCAGATGGCATATCATGCGGTACCGGATGCATCATTGATAAAAACGGTACAATCCTAACAAGCGCACATGTACTTGAAGACGGTAAAGACATTATAGTTACAATCTCAAACGGACAAGATTATAAAGCAAAAGTAGTTAAAAAACTTGGCAGAAACAAAGATGTAGCAATCTTAAAGATTTCCGTTCCTTATAATTTAAAAACGGTAAAAATGGGAAATTCCTCAAAAGTGAAAGTCGGAGAAAAAGTATTTGCTATCGGTAATCCGTTTGGTTTCAAGGGAACACTAACACAAGGAATCGTCTCAAGAATAGATTATGTAAGAAACCGTATTCAAACAGATGCGGCTATAAATCCCGGCTCATCAGGCGGACCGTTATTAAACTCATCCGGAGAAGTCATAGGAATAAACCAAGCCATATTTAATCCTGATAACAATATATCAAATATCGGCATTGGTTTCGCTACCCCTGTAAACTTGATACGAGAGTACCTTTTAAGCAATGACGAAGATTAAATTATATGTGCAGGCATTGCAACAGTACCGTTATCCAAACGTTTTTGCAATTCGCCTGACGGCTCGTAGAACGGTGATACTGTCATTATTCTTGCCGCGATATCAGGGTAGTGATAAATAAACTTTAATTCACTTTCCGTTAAAGGTTTCTGTGTATGAACGTTTGCATAACGAGCAAGTTCAAGGATGTTTCTGGCTTCATTCTCATCTTTAAATTCTATTTCCAGTTTATTATAAACATTACGGAAACCTTTTATGCCGCCATATTCACCGGTCGTAATCATTCTTCCTGTTTCAATAATTTCAGGCTCACCACGACCCAATTCTTCATAATCATAAAGTTCATAGTTTCTTCTGTCTTTTAATGCTCCGTCAGCGTGAATACCTGATTCATGCGCAAAAGCATTATCGCCAACAGCCGGCTGGTTTATAGGTATAGGTAAACCAAATGCATACGCCGTGTATTTTGCCAATTTCCAAGCTTTGGAAAGGTCAATATTTTCATCTACCAAATTTTTGCCTTTAAAACCTGCCGATTTCATGCAAGCAAGCAGGCATGAAACTAAATCGGCATTACCTGCGCGTTCTCCCATACCGTTAATAGCAGTATTAATGTATGCATCCTGTCCTGCTTCTACCGCAGCAAGCGCACCTTGTACAGAGCAAGCAACTGCCATACCTAAATCATTATGGAAGTGCATTTCTATAGGCATTTGAGTTTCTTTCGCAATTGTATAAATTCTGTGATAAGTAGTATGCGGATCTTCATATCCAAGGGTGTCACAGTATCTAAAACGATATGCACCCGCTTTCTTTGCCTCTTTTGCAATCTTTATAAGAAAATCCAAATCACTTCTTGATGCATCTTCAGCATTTACCCCGATTATTTTCGCACCTTTATCAACAGCACACTCCACAGCCTCACAAGTCATTTTTAATATATCGTCTTTGGTTTTCTTACCCAAGTATTTACCGTTTATCATTTGGTCTGATGTAGACTGAGAAAGATTACAATTTTCAAGCAAAGGACAATTTGCAAAAGAAAGTTCAACATCAGAAACAATTGCTCTCATCCAGCCTGAAAGTTTTGTTCTTGTTATAACCCCTCTTTTTACAAGTTCTAAATTCGCATTCAGATAATTAAGTTCATGCATTGTTGTCGGGAAACCAAATTCAGATTGAGTGATTCCCATATCATCAAGCATCAGATTAATTATAGTTTTCTGAAGTTTTGCAAGCCCCAGTCGTGAAGTCTGAACCCCATCCCTGTTCGTTACATCTACAAAATATATTTTTGGCATTTTTCTTTCCTTATTTTAAATTGTTTACAATTTTAAATGTATCATTCTTTATAGAATCTGATGATTTTTTTATAGAATCTACCATTTCTGTTCCGCTTATTTTCACATTATTAGAGCCGATTTTGAAAAATTTATTTATTATAGGGACTGAAACAAAGGCAGCAACAATTGCAAGAAGTGATATTAATTTCGCTTCAGGTGAAAGCCTGAAATTCCATGCTGAAGATTCTATATCATCAATATCAAAAATCTTGTTTATACCGTCATACTTCCCTTTACCGACCACCATAGAATCAGCACAAAAGTCAGGGATTCTCTTATATTTATCAGGATTATATTCCCTTAATTGCCTTGTTTTGGTGAGATATACAGAATATCCGTCCGCAGCAGGTTTAATTACAAAATCAATTCCTTTATTCTCATAATTTTGTTCATAACTAAGACCATTTTTCATCGATAAGTCTTTTTGTGAAAAAGAACGCAAAATATCATTCACGGCGACATACTGTTTTTGAGTAAAATTGCCGGAAGAAAGGTAAACACCTTTAAATATCGGCGTAGACGATATCGGTTTTATCATGCAACCTCCAGTAACAGGTACATTTTATACTATTTAAAGCATTTTTGCAATCTTAACAGCAACTTCATACCTTGCACAATACCTTTTTACTTCTTTTATTACAACATTTGAAAGTGCAAAAACAGCAATTAGATTCGGAACTGCTAAAAATAATGTTACCGCATCAGAAAGATTAATTATACTTTTGAAGTTCATCGCAGAGCCTGCAATAATGCAAATACAATATATTGCCTGAAATATCCTTGTTTTAATTAAAGAATCACCAAACAGAAATCCCCACGCTTTTAAACCGTAATATGAACCGCACAGCATCGTTGAAAGAACAAAACAACTCGCCATTACAGTCAATACAATCGGGAAAAACGGGCAAATTGTTCCGAATGCTTTTGATGTCAACTCAATTCCCGCAATACCGTCAACAGATAAATATGCACCTGACACAACAATTACAAATGCTGTGGAAACTCCTACAATTACCGTATCAACAAAAGGCTGAAGCATAGAAATAAATGCTTGAACGACCGGTTTATTTGTGTTTACTGCCGAAAAAGCAATAGGCGCAGTTCCCAGTCCGGATTCATTAGCAAACATTGCACGCCTAAATCCCCATAACATACAAGCAAAAACACCACCACCGGTTACCGCTCTCGGCGAAAATGCTTCATGCACAATCATACTAACCGTTTCCGGCAAATGATGAATATTTAACAAACATACAATAAATGCACTCGTAACATACAATGAACACATCAAAGGA
>JAFXYU010000065.1 GCA_017541565.1 bacterium
AGTGAGCGGAGGCTGTAGAGTTTTTGCCGGAAGTGCGAATAGCACAAAAGGCAAAACTCGGAATTGCCGTTCAACGCGAACGAGTAAGACGCGTCAGTGAACGGAATGCCGAAGTGGCGCGGAGCAAAATTTACGAAAGTTTTGCGAAAAGCAAAACGGTAGTAAATTAGTGCGGAGCGTGGAGCAATAATTCAATAAGGTTTTGATAAAACTGTTGTACAACACAAGCAAGCGGAGTGCGGAGGGTAAATTTATTTTGAAATGTACTGTGACTAAAAGAATTGTTGAACAAATGCTTTATTAATGATACATTGATTTAAAGGGGTATAATATGAAAATTTTATTTATAATTGACAAACTGGAACTTAAATACTTTGAATTTAATAAACTCGTTACTAATTTTTGGCTGATAAAGGGCTTTTTAGACAGAAACAACGAAGTTTATATAACAACAATACCGAATTTGTCGCTTATGGGTGATATAGCATATACTCATTGTTTTGAAACTTTTGAAGCGGATGAGAATATTTTTTATAAAAATACGCAAATTATTCGAGAAATTGATGATTTTGATCTTGTCATGTTTCGTCCTGATCCGCCGGTTGATATTGATTATATTAATGCAACATATATTTTTGATTTTGTAAAAAATGCAAAAGTTATAAATTCTCCTGCAGCAATAAGAGATTTTAATGAAAAATTACACAGTGTATACTTTAAAAATTTAATGTCTGAAAATATTGTGACAGCATCATTAAAAGATATTGAGGGGTTTCTTGCACAGCACAAAGAAATTGTGTTAAAACCGCTTAACAGATGCTTTGGTTCAGGTGTTATGTATCTTTATGAGGGTGATCCGAATACTCGTACAATAATTAATACCCTGACAAACAATGAGACAACGCTTGTTATGGTGCAAAAATTTATAAAAGGCGTAAAATATGGTGACAAACGTGTGCTTACCCTCGGAAAAAGCATATTGCCGTATTCGGTTAAAAAGTTGCCGTCTGATGATGATTTCAAATTTAATACGCATAATGACAGTTTTATTGTTAAAGCAGAACTGACCGAAAAGGAAAAAAATGATTTTTCTTATGTTGCTCAAAGGTTATGCGGCATGGGAATATATATGGCAGGACTTGATGTAATAGACGGGAAAATTATAGAGGTAAATGTTACAAGTCCATGCTACTTTATAAAAGAGATAAACAGCCTATTTGGTATTAAACTTGAAGATGAAATTTGCGAATATTTGTTGACGGGGAACTTGTTATCATTAAGAATATAGTGTATAATTCAACTATACGGTGTATGCTTCATTTGGAAAAATGATGTAAAATAAGAAGAGTTAATAAGGACAGAAACATGAAAAAGATATTTTTAACTGTAATAAGTTTGATGATTTTATCGTTAACCATATCATCCACGTATGCAAAAACAACGTCAAATTCATCACTTGCCTCGGCAATTAAGTTGTATAAGTCCGGAAACTATACTCAAGCATATTTGGCATTTCAGAATATAGTTAGTAAAGATCCTTCTAACGCGGTTGCTTGTTATTATTTAGCAATATCATCAGTGCAGGTAGGTAAAAAAGAAGAAGCAATAGAGAATTATACAAAAGTAATCGAGTTGTCAACAAATAGACAATTAACAAATTATGCAAAAAAGGGTAAGATTTGCATAGAGGATGCTGAAAAATGCTCTGATTCATTCGATGATGGTGATACTGATATAGATAAGTTTGTAAAATCTCGTTTTGGCACAGGTTTTTCTAATGAAGCAAGAAGTGAATTTGAAAAACAAAAAATTGAAAATTTAAAAAGAGAAATAAACAGAAACGGTGAAATTTCACCGAGTAAGTTTAGAGAATACAGAGATTTCTCCAGTGAGTTGCCTACAAATGATGAGATTGTGTCGGCTATGAGGGTTTTACAACAAGCCGGTTTAAGTGACTTTTCATATAACGGAATGTACTCTGCTAATAATTCCGATATGCAAATGTTAAACATGTTGACAGGTGGTGACACATCAAAAATCAGTCCGGATGTATTACAATCTTTGTTAACAAACCGATTTACGGGTGGGTTTTAGAAAGAATTATTATGAAATTTGATACAGAAAAATTCGGTGTAATTGAGTTTGAGCAAGATAGAATATTCGATTTTGTTCTTCCTATACTTGGTTTTGATGAATTGCAAAAGTATATTCTTCTTGATCCGAGTAAGGATTCATTGTTTAAATGGTTGCAATCTGTAGAGGATCCTACGCTTGCTTTTCCTGTAATATCGGTTGCAGCGTTGGATTTTGATTATTCAATTGATTTGAATGATGATGTTGTTAATAATCTTGAGATAACAAATACTGATAGTGTATTGGTAATGAATATTACATCAATACCGCAGGATAATCCTAGAGGGACAACAATAAATTTATTGGCACCAATAATATTTAATTTAGATAATCAAAAGGCAGGTCAAATTGTATTATCAGGTTCCGGTTATGATATAAGTTACCCAATGTTTAAAAAGAGTTAGTTTTAAGGATTGACATGTTAGTAATTACAAGAAAAAACGGTCAAAAAATAATGATAAACGACAATATTGAAATAACTATTGTCGAAGCCAAGAACGGCTCTTGTAAAGTTGCAATAAAAGCAGATAAAGATGTTAAGATATATAGAGAAGAGATTTATCTGCAGATTAAATTGGCAAACCTTGTCGGTACTAATGCAAAGGTTTCTGCAGTTGATTCCGTAAATGATTTGATTAAAGGCGGAACGGTCTTCAATGATAAAAATCCTGAAAAATCCGGTACTGACGAAATATTGGTAGATGATAAGAAAACCCGATCAATTAGAATAAACAAAAAATAATATGAGTTTGAAGAGTGATGATTTTTTCTTCTTTGTAGATAAGTGCAGTAATTTGGAAATTGCTCCAAATTCTGTTGAGCATGCATATCTGGCAATAGTTAGTGGTGATTTGGATTCTGCGTATAAAATTTTTAAATCTGTAGATTCTCCAAGAGCGCACTGGGGTGAAATTTTGGTTGGCATAATTAAAAACAAATGCATTACTACATTTCCTACTTATTTTCAAATCAGAAATTTTTTCGAAATTGATACTGATTTTTTAATTAAAAATAAAAAAATTGATTATGTAGAGAATTTATTGGGTGCATTGGAGGTGTTTTCAAACATTAATCAGGAAGTATATAAATTTGCAGGTCGTGTTATGTTTGAAAATAAATTGTATGCTGCTGCATTAAAATATCTGGAAGAGTCGAAAAAAGTATTTTATAACGACCCTGAATTGCATTTTATGTTATCAAAATATTACATAAAGTTTAAGAAATATAACGAAGCATATTTTTATGTGAATGAGTGTTTAAAATATTTGCCGTCTTATTATCCGGCTCTTTTATTAAAGCAACAAATTGAAGAAAACGGTTTTTAATTGTATAATCTTCTTATGCATAGTGATTCGTTTACACCTTCACAAAATGAACAAAATAATCAAAAAGGTGCTGTCCAAGATTCAAATTTTTTCTTACAGCCACAACAAATTGTATTGCGTAATAAATCAAATTCAAAAGAACAAATACGCCACCTTAATGATTATGATTTGAATATCTTAGAAGATGAAGCGTATCAGGATGTTTCTGACGAAGTTTTTAAATTGGAGTATAGGATTAGTCGTATAGAGAATGACATTAATAAAATTGAAGAGCGGATTTCTGCTGCAACGGAAATTAATGATGCCGCATCTATAATTAATCTTGAATCAGAAAAAAGTCTGCTTATGTCTGAACTTGATGACATGTATGATATATATAAGGAAATGAGTCTTTCTGCAAAGATTTCAGGAGGAGTATCTAATAACTTCCGACAGAAACTTAATTTTTATAAAATTAAATTAACAGATGCTACAAACAAATTGTTATCAAAATTTTCTGTAAAATTATCCTCGTTATTAGTGCTGAAACAGTCATTAAAAAAACTTGAAAATATTAGCAAAAATGTAGATGATTTAGTCTCAATGCAAATCCCATACGGAGAGTCTTCAGAAAAATATGCTCAACTGTCAAAATATATTTTAAAGGCAAATAATATTCAATCATCAATATCTAAACATATAAAATAGCGGCATTGACTAAGTGTAATATATTAGATTATTATTAATATTATGAGAAGAGAAAAGAAAAAAGAATCATTTTTTACAAAATGTGTAAATTTTATATTATCGCTCTTGCTTGCTTGCCTTATAGGTTCTCAAGTTTGTACTGCAGCAAATAATAATTTAAGAATAGCACAGGTTAGTGACGCGCATTTTTCATCATATGAAAAAAATACATCATATAAATTTTTAGAGAAATCTGGTGATTTGCTTGATGATGTAATAATGCAAATTAATACATCAGGACCTTATGATTTTGTAATATTTACGGGCGATCTTATTAATCATCCAAAAGTTTCAGAGTTGGATAAATTTTTAACACATACCAAAAAACTTGTTTATCCTTGGTATGCAGTTGATGGAAACCACGATATAAGTATAGATGGAGACTTAGATAAGAGTAAGTTTATTGGTATGTTGTCTGACAGTAGTTCTAAAGTTAACTCCAAGAAAATTTATTATGCATTCACACCCAAAAAGGGCTATCGTGTTTTATGTTTGGATTCAATAATTGATAATAAGATAACAACTAACGGCAGAATATCTGATGATGAATTGCTCTGGATAAAAGACGAATTAAAAGCACATCCAAAGGATACGGTTATAGTGGCGACTCATGTACCTGTAATTGAACCTTATTCAAGCCCAAGCCACAGATTGGAAAATGAATATGAATTAAGAAAGTTGCTAAAAGCACATACAAATCCTGTTATTGTTTTACAGGGTCATTATCACGCTGCAAGAATTAAGCAGGATGGAAATATGCTTGTTATATCATCACCGTCACTTGTAACTTATCCGAATGCATATAGAGTTGTTAATATTAATACAAGAAAGAATTGCGTCAAAGTAGATGTATTTTTAAAGGAAACAAATTTGAAAGATATACAGTCGCGTTCTCAATTACGATTGATGGGTACACAATTACTGTACGGTGAAGAAAGTGACAGAAATGAAAGTTTTGAATTAAGAAGGGAAAAATAATGGACGAATTTAAAATTAAATTTAGAGGAGTTAGAGGAAGTTATCCCGTTGCAGATAAAGATTTCTTAAAATATGGCGGTAATACATCTTGTGTAGAGGTTCATGTAGGCGGACATCTTATTATTTTAGATGCCGGAACAGGATTAATCAGTCTTGGAAATGAATTAATGCAAAAATATATTGAATCGGGAACGACTATTACTGACAGGACGCCTGTAAAATGTACGATACTTTTAAGTCATATACACCTGGATCATATACAAGGTTTTCCGTTTTTCCGTCCTTCGCATCTCGCTTCAACAAGAATGAGTATGCTTGGCGGTGTTAATTATAATGAAACCTTGGAACAGGAATTGGCTAAACTTTTATTTACAAAATCATTCCCTCTTGATTTAGGTGACATTGCAGCAGATTTAAAAATTGTTGATTTG
>JAFXYU010000009.1 GCA_017541565.1 bacterium
TAACAAAAGTTAGTGGAATCGAACAGAATAACAAGTTGATAATTATTAAGAAATTTTACAAAAAAGTCCAAAACTCATGAAAATAGGGCAATTTTCGAGAAGAAAAACTCTTTATATATTTAGTTAGGTTTATAAAGGTTATTTTTCGTGGCTCAGATTAATCAATACGATATGAATAATATCAGATATGGAAACGCTCAACAGGGCGCTAACGGAAAAGCACGTCCTTCCATGCCGGCGAGAATCCCAGAATACTATAATGTAAGCACTGAAGAAAAAAAAGATTTAAGAGAACAATTAAAATCTAATCCTCTCACCGCAATTCCTTATGAATTTTTATTGAGAGGCACGGAACATCCCGTTCCTACACTTTTAACCTGGTTGGGTTTAAGTTTCGGATTGGATGCATATTCAAAGGCTTGCGGCGGAAAATACGAAAACAGCCTTTTGAGAAAAGCGGCAACACTCGGTGACAAACTTGAAACATCTTCTTTTGTAAAAAGCAAACCGATTCAGTTCGTATTAGGCGGATTTGGAAAAGTCGGTAACTGGTACAATAAAATCAGCCAGAAAAGTGCTATTTTAAGAGCCATAAATAACACCCCTTCGCTTCCGGAGTGGCCTATGGTTAAGAGCGAAATGCTGCCGCATGAATTTAAGATGGCAGAAGATTTCTTTAAGATTACAAATACCCTTCACTTAGCGGATGAAGAGGGAATGGCTAAACTCAAAGACCTCGATATCGGAAGTAAAGAAAAAGATGCAATTAAAAAATTCTTTAATAAATCAAGTTTTGCGGAAATTGCGGAAAAAGATGCCGTTAACTGCGCATTATTAAAACAACTCGGCAAAACCGACAGCGAAATTAAAGCAATTTTAAATACCGGAGAACGTGCAACCGAATTAACAAAGAGCGAAATCAGAAAAACACTCAACAACATTTCAAAAGAAGAACTCAAAAAAGTTCACGAAGTAATTTCAGACGGTGCGGTATTTAACGAAAATGCTTATAAAACAGTTCTTGACGCAACAAGAGCAGCAGGTAAAAAAGTCAGAATTCGAGCAGGGCATTACGGATTTTTAGGATTCTTAACACGCCCGTTTGAAAGAATAATAGGATGTGATGAAGTATATAATAAATTGTGGAGTATCGCAAAGGGTGGTCCTACAAAGACCGCAACGGGAAGGTTCTTCTCTAAGATTATGCAAATGTCGCATAGAGGTCTGACTTTTGGTCAAGGTAAATTAGGCTTATTGCTCCTTATTGCACCTTCCCTTGTTGACGTCGGCAGAGATGTAGTCAAAGCCGATCCAGACCAGAAAATCGGTACTGCTGCTCACGGATTTGTAGACAGCATTTCATGGGTATTCACATTCCCGCTTGCTTTGCATATTATGCACAAATTCGGCGGCGCTCAATATGCAGGTATGAGTGTAGATCAAGTCGGCGAATACAGAAATATGCTTTCAAAATTGAAAGAATGTAAAACTGAAACAGAATACAACAAACTTGTCGGACAGATTAAAGGTAAGTGGAAAGATTCATTTAAAGGTCAAAAATGGTACACGAAAGCCGTCAGAAAAATGGCTCGTGCATTCACAATGGATTTGGAAACTATCAAACCATACAAGGGTCAAGGTTTTATGGCAAGAACATTCAAGAGTATACCAAACTTCTTTAAAAACTGTTTCGGTGTTCCGGTAAGGTTTGGAGTTTGGTCAGTATTATCAATGTTTGTACTTGGCGGTTTGTTAACAAAAGGTGTTCAACTTATATTTGGTAAGGCTTATGACTCCGCTAAACATGAAGAAAACAAAGAGAACAAAAAGGCTCAAAAACAATTCCTGAAAGAAGATTTAAAAGAAAGATTATATAAGGCTCAGGCTCAAAAACAAGCCGCTGTTCAAAATGGCACTTCTCAAAAGCCAATGGCGCTGCAGGGCGCACAGACACCTTCAAAAGGAAGACCGCATGAATTATCTCAAGGGTACAAAGATGAAGGAAATATAGATGATTATAAATATATTCCCTCTTCGGAAAATAAAATTCCAGCGCCAAAAGGCAAAGGAACACTTGATAATTACTCCTACATTCCGTCTTCGGAAAATAAATTAAAAAAGGATGATAAATCAGACCCTAATAACAGAAAGTACATCCCGTCACAGGCTGCTGCAAATATCCAAAAAACTTGGGATAATTCCGGACTTGAGTCCGCGCTTAAACGCGCTGACAAAGCAGAGCAAAAGGCTTTAAAAGTTCTTTCCGGAAATTTTGAGGGTTAATTTTAGATTGTATATGTTATAATAAAAGTATGTTCAAAAGAAAATGTAAAATTACGTTTATAACTCATGGCGCGACAGTGCATTCACTTGACGGAATAATAAGTGATTCGGAGAAATATCCGAAACTTAATGAATTCGGAGAAGAAGAGATTGAAAAAGTATGTGAATACCTAAAAAAAAGAGGTGTTGCGTACGATAAAATATATACGAGTCCGTCTGCAAGGTGTACACAATCTGCACAGATTATAGCAAAATTGTTTAAAAAGAAAACAACCACAATTCCGCTATCTGCAAGAAAACACGGTGATTGGAGCGGACAAATTATTACGGATTTGTTTGATGAATACGGTCCCGATGTTATATTAAAAACGCCCAAAGGCGGTGAAGCGCTTTCTGTGTTTAACAAAAGGGTTGCCAAAATAATTGAAGGACTAATAGAAGAAAACCTCGGTAACAGAATTATTGTTGTAACAACTCCTGACGTTGTACAGGCTGCAATAGCCCAAACGCTTAATTTTACAGACGAAAATCAGTTCAAACTTTTAATAAAAACCGGTTCGCTTACTCAGATAAGTTATTTTGAAGAGGGCTGGTCAAGCGTAATCTATTCCGACTACGTTCCGCTGTAAGGATTAAACAGCAAATCTGAAGTGAACAATATCACCGTCTTCCACAATGTAATCTTTGCCCTCAAGACGGGTTACACCTTTGTCTTTACAAGCCGTATAAGAACCGTTTTCAACAAAATCTTTGTAACTTGTAACTTCTGCTCTTATAAAACCTTTTTCAAAATCGGTATGAATCACACCCGCTGCTTGAGGTGCTTTAGTTCCTGCTGCACATGTCCAAGCGCGTGTTTCTTTTTCACCTGCTGTAATAAACGTTATAAGATTTAAGAGTTTATACACCGATTTAATCATCTTATCAATACCGCTATCCGTAATTCCGAGTTCGGCAAGGTATTCTTTTGCGCCTTCTTCTCCGAGTTCAACCAGTTCTTCTTCAATTCTGGCACAGATGATAACCGTTTGCGCACCTTGTTTTTTAGCGTATTCCTCAACCCGCTTTGTATAATCATTTCCGTCTTTTAAATCAAATTCGGAAACATTTGCACAATATATAACCGGTTTTACCGACATCAAGTTTAGCGGTTTGATAACCTCAATTTCATCATCATTAAAATGGTCTTTAAGATTTATAAATTGCCCTGCCTGCAGAAGTTCATTCAATTTATTCAGAGCATTATTTTCCAAAACCGCAAGTTTGTCCCCGCCCTTTGCCTGCTTGGAAATTCTTGCAAGCCTTCTTTCTACGGATGCCAAATCCGCAAGTGCAAGTTCCGTATTAATAGTTTCTATATCGGAAATCGGATCAACTTTTCCTTCAACGTGAATCGTGTTTTCATCATCAAAACATCTTACAACCTGAATTATTGCATCTACCTCTCTTATATTGTGCAGAAACTGGTTTCCGAGTCCTTCTCCGTTACTTGCACCTTTTACAAGTCCTGCAATATCAACAAATTCAATAACTGTCGGAATAATTTCTTTTGACTTGCACATTTCCGCAAGGACTTCTAGTCGGTCATCAGGAACTGTTACAACACCCACATTCGGTTCAATTGTACAAAACGGATAATTAGCACTCTGCGCATTTTTAGTTGCGGTTAATGCGTTGAATAAAGTCGATTTCCCTACATTCGGAAGTCCTACGATTCCGGCTCTTAACATATTAAATCCTCTCTGTTTGTATAAAAATTATACACCAAACAGAGAGTTTTGTATTTTTATCAAGCCAAATAAATTTACCCGAACTTTTAATTCTGTTTCTTTTATTTTATAATCATTTCATACGAAATATAAAAGAGAGGATATTATAATGCAGGTTTCATTAAACTGGTTAAATGAATTGGTGGATTTAAGCGACATTCCCGTTGAACAGATTGCTCACGAACTTACTATGAGCGGTTTGGAAGTAGAAGACATCGAAGAAGTTCGTCCTAAATTTACAAATATAATTACCGCAAAGATTGAAAAAATTGATAATCACCCAAACAGCGATCACTTGCATCTTGTAACCGTTAACACAGGTTCCGGAACAAAAACGGTTGTCTGCGGGGCTCAAAATATTGAAGTAGGACAAATTATTCCTTACGCATCGGTAGGCAGCAAAGTTTTGGACAGAAAAACGGGAGAACAATTTGAACTCACTCCCGCTGTTATAAGAGGAGTCGAATCGCAAGGTATGCTCTGTTCCGATGATGAACTCGGAGTCGCTGACAGAAATTATCAGGAAGAAGACGGTATTTTAATTTTAAACAGAATTTTCCCGAATGTCGGACTCGGTTTGGATGTAGAAAATGTTCTCGGATTTGAAAAGGATTATATTCTTCATACCGCACCGACTGCAAACAGAGGCGACCAGTTGTCTGTAATCGGTATCGCAAGAGAATTAAGTGCATTATTTGACAGACACATGAATGCAATTGAGCCAAAAACACAAGAAACTCAAAACACCCAATTTAAAGTTGAAATTAAAGATAATGACGTTTGCAAATACTACTCAATCGGAGTTTTGAAGGGTATTATTATAAAGCCTTCTCCGGATTGGATGCAAAAAAGACTTACCGCATCAGGTATTCGTTCGATTAATAACGTTGTTGATATTACAAATTACGTTATGCTTGAGTACGGAACTCCGCTTCACGCATTCGATTTTGACAAATTGAACGGTTATTTGTGCGTAAGACGCGCTCAGGAAGGAGAAACACTTGTAACTTTAGACGAAGTGGAAAGAACGCTTACGCATGATACAGTTGTTATTGCTACAGAAAAAGAACCGGTTTGTTTAGGCGGTGTCTTTGGAGGAAACAACTCCGAAATCGATGAAAATACTAAAAACATTGCATTAGAAGCAGCATATTTCACACCTCAATCAAACAGAAAGAGTGCGAGAAGCGTCGGTTACCGCTCGGATGCCTGCGCAAGATTTGAACGCGGAATTGATA